>JAYVRP010000537.1:0-5612 GCA_043776215.1 Rhodoferax sp.
CGGCGCCATCCAGCTGGGTGACTTGATGAAGATCAACTCGGCCTTCGGGCGTGTGCAGGACGCCCTGAGCTGGTTCGTGGACAACTACAGCAGCCTGGCGGCCTGGCGTGCCACGACCGACCGGCTGACCAGTTTCGACGACGCGATCACCGCCGCGAGTGCGGAAAACCAGGGCCTGGCGCAGTCTGCATCGGACGGTGTGGACATCTCCAATCTGGACATCGCCTTGCCGGGCGGGGCGGTGTTGATGGCCAGCACGACGCTGCATGCGCGTGCCGGTGACCACATCCTGTTGCAGGGGCCTTCGGGCAGCGGCAAGTCCACCCTGTTTCGCACGCTGGCCGGCATCTGGCCGTTTGCCACCGGTAGCGTGGCGCGACCGGCCGATGCCATGTTCATCCCCCAGCGCCCCTATTTCCCTAATGGCAGCCTGCGTGATGCGCTGGCCTACCCGCAGCCCGCCAGCAGTTACGACGACGCTGCCATGCAGCAGGCGCTGCGCGACGCCTTGCTTCCGGCGCTGGCGGACGAGCTCGACCGTGTCGATGCCTGGGGTCAGAAGTTGTCGGGCGGAGAGCAGCAAAGGCTGGCCATCGCCCGCGTATTGCTCAAACAACCGGCCTGGGTGTTTGCCGACGAAGCCACCAGCGCACTGGACGAGCCGGCGGAAAAAGTGCTTTACGCGCGTTTGTCGGCCCTGGTGGACAAGGCGCGAGGGGGTATTGTGTCGATCGCGCACCGGCCCTCAGTGGCGGCCTTCCACACCAGCCACTGGGAGCTTGAAGCCCAGCCAGAAGGTGCAGCCGCACGTTTCAAGGTGAAGGTGTCGCCCGCCTGAAACCCTCGAACCCGCGGGCGCGCAGCACACAGGCCGGACAGCTGCCGCAGCCGTAACCCCAGGCATGGCGTTGGCCCCGGTCGCCCAGGTAACAGGTGTGGGTGTGTTCGATGATCAAGTCCACCAGCGCCGGCCCTCCGAACGATTCGGCCAAGGCCCAGGTGGCAGCCTTGTCGATCCACATCAGCGGCGTCTCCACCAGAAAGCGCCGGTCCATGCCCAGGGACAGGGCCAGTTGCATGGCCTTCATGGTGTCGTCACGGCAGTCCGGGTAACCTGAAAAGTCGGTTTCGCACACGCCGGTGACCAGCACCTGCAGCCCGCGCCGGTAGGCCACTGCGGCGGCGAGGGTCATGAACACCAGGTTGCGCCCCGGCACGAAGCTGTTGGGCAGGCCACTGGCCTGGAGCTCGAACGCCATGTCGCGCGTCAGCGCGCCCTCACTGATCTGGCCCAGCACGGGCACTTCCAGCAGGTGGTCTTCGCCCAGTCGCGCCGCCCAGTGGGGGTAGTGGCGACGCAGCTCGGCCACGACCTGGAGCCGCGCAGCGAGTTCGACTCGGTGGCGCTGGCCGTAGTCAAAACTGATGGTTTCCACCCGCTCGTAACGCGACAACGCGTGGGCCAGGCAAGTGGTGGAGTCCTGACCACCGGAAAACAGAACCAGCGCCGATGTGTGCATCGCGCTATCGTAGGCCAGGGTGCACCCTTGACGTCAGAGTTTTTCGTTCTTCTTGATCTTGCCGGGTGTGTAGGTGAGCGCCTCCTTGGCCAGCACACCGGGCGTCGCGTTCGGGTTGTTCTGGTTCAGAGGGGCATTCAGACTGCGGGACAGGGCCTGGGCCTCGCCCTGCGACAACTCGACCACGCTGCCACTGGCACGCCACATTGATCGCAGGAACTCGAGAAGGCGTTTGGAAATCGGCTCCGGCGGCGGTTCCTCAACCTTTTGTGGCTGTGGACGTTTGATGGTCCAGTCATTGGTGGCCCGCTCAGACTGCGCGCCGCGCTGGACCGGATCGGGAACACTGCGAAAGATCGCCTCGCTGCTATTGGCTGCCACTGCGCTGTCACTGATCCTGCTGACTTCACCGAGCGGCTGTGTCGGAGCCGGCGGATTGACTGGCGCCACCGGAACCACCCGGGATCCACTGGACGGCACCGGGCCGGCGCCGGAGGGGCGCAAACCAGGTTGACGATCAATGGACGGGAGTTGCATGGGTTCCAGAGCCTTGTTAAAGCGGCGGGTTTTGGCCCGCTCGTAAACTGTTAACGGCAGAACTGGAGGGTTATTGAGCCCTTTTTTTGAGGATTGTTGCGATTTTTTCCTCAGAAACAGGCCGCATGCCCATCGCGACGGGAGTCGCTGGCGGCCACATACCCGTCTTCGGGGTCTTCCGACAACTTCCAGATGAACTGGCCGGCACCGAAATCCATGTACGAATCCAGATAGGCTTCCACCAGATGGCCACGCTCGCGCAGGCCCTGCACCAGAGCCGGATCCATGGTGGACTCGCAGTCGATGGACATGCCCGTACCGACCTTCCAGCGCGGCGCGTCGCAAGCCGCCTGCGGCTGCTGCTGGTGGGTCAACATGCGCACCAGGGTCTGCAGGTGTCCCTGGGGCTGCATATTGCCTCCCATCACGCCAAAACTCATGCGCGGCCGGCCGTTTTGGGTGAGGAAGCCCGGGATGATGGTCTGAAACGGCCGTTTGCCCCCTGCCACAACATTCGGATGCTGCGGGTCGAGCGAGAAGCCGTAACCCCGATTCTGCAGGCTGACGCCGGTGCCGGGCACCACAATGCCGCTGCCGAAACCCATGTAGTTGGACTGGATCAGGCTGATCATCATGCCGCTTTCGTCGGCGGCCGTCAGGTAGATGGTGCCTCCCCTGGGCGGTGTGCCAGGGCCGAAGTTCGTGGCCCGGTCGGGATCGATCAGGCGCACCCGCTCCGACAGGTAGGCATCCGACAACAGGTCGGCCGGAGTGACCTCGGTCATGAAGCGCTCGTCGGCCACCCAGCGGTAAGTGTCGGCAAAAGCCAGCTTCATGGCCTCGATCTGCAGATGCTGCGATTGCAGGCTGTCGATGGGCAGGCCCGCCAGGTCGAGCTTGTCGAGCATGCCCAAGGCGATCAGCGCCGCGATACCCTGCCCGTTGGGCGGGATCTCGTGCAAGGTGTAACCGGCGTAATCTTTTTGCAGCGGCGTGACCCATTGTGGCTGGTAGCCCGCCAGATCGGCCATTGTCATGGTGCCGCCGTTCGCCGCCGCATGGGCAACCAGTTGTTCGGCGATTTCGCCGCGGTAGAAGGCCTCGCCCTCGGTTGCTGCAATTTTGCGCAATGTGGCGCCCGCCTCGGCAAACACGAACTTTTCGCCTGGCAGCGGTGCACGCCCGCGCGGCATGAAGGCCTGCGCATAACCAGGGAATTCCTGCAGCAACGGGACCGCACGGCTCCACTTGTCTGCGACGATGGTGGCCACCGCATGGCCACGCTCGGCCAGTTCGATGGCCGGCTCCATCAGGTCGGCAAACGGCAACTTGCCAAAGCGCTCCGACAAGGCCACCCAGCCCGCCACGGCACCTGGCGTGGTGACCGTGTCCCAGCCGCGCATCGGCATCTTCCCCTCATGGCGACGCTGAAAATAGTCCGGGTTCCAGGTGGCGGGCGCCACACCCGACGAGTTCAGGCCGTGCAATTGCTGGCCGTCCCACAGAATCGCGAAATTGTCGCTGCCCAGACCGTTGGAGACCGGCTCCACGATGGTCATGCACGCCGCCGCTGCAATGGCGGCATCCACCGCGTTGCCGCCCTTTTGCAACATGCGCAGACCGGCCTGTGCCGCCAGGGGCTGGGAAGTGGACACGACATTACGCGCCATCACCGGGCTGCGAGTCGTGGGATAGGGGTTGTGCCAGTTGAATTGCATGGTGTGGAGAAAAGTGGTGCAGGTTCAGAAACAGAACAGTGTCAGTCCAGTAACAGTGTCAGACCAGTGTCAGCGTTGCCGCGGGTCCAGCGCGTCGCGCAGTCCGTCGCCCAGCAGGTTGAAGGACAACACGAGCAGAAAGATCGACACCCCCGGCCAGATCGCCATCCAGGGTGCATTGTCGATGTAGTTCTTGGCAATGTTGAGCATGCTGCCCCAGCTTGGTGCCGGTGGCTGCTGGCCCAGGCCCAGGAACGACAGGCTGGCCTCGGCAATCACCGCGGCGGCGATCGCCAGCGTGGCCTGCACAATCAGCGGCGCCAGGATGTTGGGCAGGATATGGCGCAAGGCGATGCGCCAGGGCGGATTTCCCACCGCACGCGCGGCCTCGACATAGTCCTCGACCTTGATGTTGATCACCTGCGCACGCGTGAGGCGCACGAAGATCGGTGTTGCCGATATCCCGATGGCAATCATGGCGTTGGTCAGGCTGGGGCCGAGAAAAGCGGCCAATGCGATGGCCAGGATCAGGAACGGGCAGGCCAGGAAAGCGTCCGTGATGCGGGAAATCAGGCCATCGACGAAACCGCCCAGGAAACCTGCCGCCAAGCCGATCGGCACACCCAGCAGCAGCGAGATCGACACACTCGCCAGCCCCGCCAGCAGCGACGCCTGCGTGCCCCAGATGACGCGCGAAAGCACGTCGCGGCCAATCTCGTCGGTGCCCATCCAGTGTTCGGCGCTGGGCGCCTTGCGAATGGCCCCCCAACTGGTGGCAATAGGGTCCTGCGGCGCGATCCAGGGTGCAAACAGCGCCAGCACGACAAATGCCAGCACCACCGCCAGGCCCAGCATCGCCCCCCGGCGCCGGCGCAGGCGCCACCATGCGCGCCGCCAGGGCCCGGCCTCCACGGGTTTGCGCACCATGCCCGCCGACGCAATCGACACGGCGCCGGTACTCACGACCGCAACCTCGGGTTGACGAGGAAATACGCCAGATCCGCCAGCAGGTTCAGCAAAATATAGGCAGTTGCGGTCACCAGCACCACGCCCTGCACCACCGCATAGTCGCGGTTGAAGACCGAATCCACCACCAGTTTGCCGAAACCCGGGATCGTGAACACCTGCTCCGTCAGGACAGCACCCGACAGCAGCGTGCCCAGCTCGAGCGCACCCAGCGTGATGATGGGCGTGAGCGCATTGCGCAACGCGTGTTTGAGCACCACGACACGTTCGCTCAGGCCCTTGGCGCGGGCCGTGCGGATGTAGTCGGCGCCCAGCACCTGCAGCATGGCACTGCGCGTATGGCGCATCAGGACGGCGGCAATCGCGTTGCCCAGCACAAACGCCGGCATGACCATCGCGGCCAGATTGGCCTGCAAATCCACCCAGGGGCTCTCGTACCCGGAGGCCGGCAACCAGCCCAGGTGCACCGAGAACAGCAGGATCATGAGAATACCGAGCCAGAAATTGGGCGTGGAAAGGCCCCACAACGCAAACAGGTTGGCCGCGTAGTCCCAGGCCGTTCCACGCCCGACCGCCGACACCACACCGGCCGGAATACCGATCACCAGGGCAATCGCCATGGCCATCAATGCCAGTTCCAGCGTGACCGGAAGTTTTTGCAGGATCAGATCAAGCACCGGCAATTGCGAGCGCACCGACTCGCCCAGGTCGCCTTTCACCACGCCACCGATCCAGTAGGCGTAACGCACGGGCAAAGGCTCGTCCAGGTGCAGCTTGGCGCGCAGGAAGGCCACCACCGCAGGGTCCTGGTCTTCACCGGCCAGCACCTTGGCCGGGTCCCCCGGCAACAACTGCTGCAACCCGAAGATCA
>JAYVRP010000538.1:0-1759 GCA_043776215.1 Rhodoferax sp.
ACCGAATCAATCAGGAGACAACACCATGAACCGATCCTCCCTGCACCGGGCGTCTGCTCTGGCGACTGCCGCGCTCGTGGCCGGCTGCACCAGCATGGCGCCCGGCACTGGCGACAGCGCCAAACTGCAGCGTATCCAGAACATCGTGGTCATCTACGCCGAGAACCACAGTTTTGACAACCTGTACGGCCTATTCCCGGGCGCCAACGGCATCAGCCGCGCTACGCCCGAGCAGATGACCCAGCTCGACCACGACGGCACGCCGCTCAAGGAGTTGCTTGTGTTCGGGCGTGATGGCAAGCCCGACCCGGCCTACCCGCGACTGCCCAACCAGCCGTTTCGTATCGATACGCCGCCCGTGAACCGCCCGCCCACGGTGATCGTGCCCAGCCCGATCCACGATTATTTCTACCACCAGGAGCAGATCAACGGGGGCAAGAACAATCTGTTTGCCGCCATGTCGCAGGTGGGCGGCTGGACCATGGGCCACTACGACGGCAGCCAGTTCAAGCTCTGGCAGTGGGCCCGGGAATACACGCTGGCCGACAACTTTTTCCAGGGCGCCTTTGGCGGCTCCTACCTCAACCACCAGTGGCTGGTGTGTGCCTGCACCCCGGTGTTCAAGGATGCGCCGGCGTTCATGCGGGTGCGGCTCGGTGCGAATGGCAAGCTGGAAATGAAACCCGGTTCGCCTTCGGCCAACGTCGGGGCCCGGCAGGCGTTCAGTGATGGCCTGGGCGGGCAGACCACGACCGACGGGTATTCGGTCAACACCACGCAACCACCTTACCAACCCAGCGGCGTGCCGCCGGCGCCGGACGGGCCGCGCACCCATGCCAATCCCCGCGGGGCCATGATCGGCAGCTTGAACGTGGGCGAGCCGATACCCCCCCAGACCAGCCAAACCGTGGGCGACACCTTGACTGCCAAGGGCGTGCAATGGGCCTGGTATGCCGGCGCATGGAACGAGGCTGTCGCCGATGGCATGCAAGCACCCGGCGTGGCGCGCCACGTGATCTACCACCTCGACGCCAAGTCACCCAACTTTCAGGCCCACCACCAGCCCTTCAACTACTTTGCGCGCTTCGCACCGGGAACGGCCGACCGCGCCAGGTACCTGAAGGACGGCGAAGATTTCATGGCCGACATCGCCACCGGCAAGTTGCCGCCGGTGGCGTTCTACAAGCCGGCGGGCCGCGACACCCAGCACCCGTCCTACACCGACATCATGAGCGGCGACACCCACATCGCCGGTGTGCTGGACAAACTGCGCGCCAGCCCGCAATGGAAAGACATGCTGGTGATCGTGACCTACGACGAGAACGGCGGTTATTGGGACCACGTGCCCCCACCCTCAGGCGCCGGCTGGGGCGACCGCTGGGGGCCGGGCACACGTATTCCCGCCATCCTGATCGGGCCCGGCGTCAAGCGCGGCCATATCGACTCCACCAGTTACGACACCACGTCGATCCTCAAGCTCATCACCCGACGCTTCGACCTGGAACCTCTGCCAGGTGTGCGCGCCCGGACGGGCGATCTGAGCGCGGCCCTGCAGTGAGCCCGGCGACACCACAGCCCGCGCGTATCTTCCATGTCTGCTCCCGGCCGGCGGCTGTTGCTGCCCTGGCCAGCGGTGCCTACCGCGCGCCGAGCCTGGAAACCGAAGGCTTCATCCACCTGTCGCAGGCCCACCAGGTGCAGGGCGTGGTGGACCGGTATTACACCGGGCAGACCGGCCTGGTGCTGCTGGTGGTCGATC
>JAYVRP010000539.1:0-1757 GCA_043776215.1 Rhodoferax sp.
CACGACGACCTGCCTCCGCAATGGCGCGACTCTGTCCACTGGGCGGCGCTGCATCCCGCGCCGCTGTGATAGCAGCTGGGGTGAGGACGATTACAGGTATTTGCGCTCCGCCCGCACCGAATCGATCAGCCCCTTCATGTAGCCCACGGCAAAAATCTGGCCGCGCACCATGTAACCCGGGTTCTCATTGCTCTCGCCTTCCATCGTCGGCGCATGATCGGGCCGCATCGGGCCGTCGTAGCCAATATCCTGGTAGGCGCGCATGGCTTCGGCCATGTCGGTCTTGCCTTCGTCGTGGAAAGTTTCCTCAAACAGCGGCACGCTGCCCCGGATGTCGCGGAAGTGGGCGAAGAAGATCTTCTTGCGCCCGCCGAAATAACGGATCGCATCGGGGATCACCACACCCGGCATGGCGGCGAAGTTGCCCTGGCAGAAGGTGATGCCGTTGGACGGGCTCGGCGCCATGTCCAGCACGCGCTTGAACGCGTCCACGTCCCGCATGATGCGCGCCAGACCCCGCACCGGGGACATCGGCGGGTCATCCGGGTGCAGTGCCAGCTGCACGCCTGCCGCTTCCGCCACGGGCAGCACACGCTGCAGAAAATAGCGGAAGTTGTCCCACATCTGCGCATCGGTGGTCGCGCCGGCATAGGTGTCGGCAAGTCCGGACAACTGCGTGGCATCAAACCGCGTCACCAGCGCGCCGCCGCGACCGACGATGTCCGTGGAGGTGCGCAACCAGTTGAATACCGCCATGAAGTTGTAGCAGTAGATGGGGATGCCGGCCCGGCCCATGTTGCGGATGCTCTCGCACACCCGGTGCAGGTCGTCGTCGCGCCCCGGCATGCCCAATGTGATGCGGTCCGACAACTGGTACCCCTCGATCACCGACAGGCGCAAGCCAGCGGCCTCGACCCGCTGGCGCAAGGCCAGCAGGTCCTCGTAACGCAGGGCTGGCCCCTGCAGGTGTTCAGGCGCCATGGTGACCCCGGGCACCGTGGTCACCACATCGCTCATTCCCATTTGCCGCGCCAGGCGCAGATCGGATTCGGCCAGCGGCCTCGAGACCATGGCAAGTCGCATACCGGCTCCCGAAAAAGTTCTCCGTGTCAAGAGAGCGAGTCCCTGTCCGCCTTGGGATTCACCACAAAGGCGTTCTTCGCAGTGTCGTGGTAGGTGGCACCAAACCCGGCCAATATTTCCTTCGAAGCCGGACTCGGGTTGCCCCAGCACTTGCAAGTGATCTTGTCGCACGCATCAATCACAGCACCTAGTGGCCCCTTCCCCTTTTCGTTGGCCAGGTGCGCTGCGAAAGCCTCGTCGTTCGCATATATTTCGGTCCACTGGCTTACCCCGCGGGAAGGGTAATCGGCGTGGTAACAAATCACCCCGGGATGTTCGAGCATGACGTTGCACAACTCCGCCTGATTGACCCGGAAATCGTCCTCGCGTCCGGCCTTGATGTCCCACTGAATCTTGAGCATGATCGGCATACCAGTCTCCTCATCAAATGTTGGTGAAAGGAAAGTGTGTGCGCAATACGCGGCTCAGTCAAGGTCATTGGGCAGGGTCACTGCGCAGGGTGGATGTGCGAGGCGTACCGTGCTGTGCCTGCGCCACCTGGCGCAGACGGAGCCCGCAAGCGCTTACCGTGCCACTGAAAATTCCAGTGGACCGCCGTCACACATGCCATCAGACAAAATCAAAACCCTGTAAGCCCGGGGAGATTCTTCCAGGACCGCAATGGCCTCGGGCTT
>JAYVRP010000540.1:0-1757 GCA_043776215.1 Rhodoferax sp.
AGTGGAAGCGGCCATCACTTTCGCGGTATTGCTTGAAGCTTGGCAGAGCGACTTTTGCGGCCCGGGCGGCCTTGGCGCCGGATTGCGTGCGCAGGTTGCGCAGCCCCACGGCATGGCGTAGCTGCGCCATGAGTGGCGTGGACAAGGTGCGGGCCTTCGCGGCGCCGGCCATCAGGATGTCCTCGATGGCCCCCGGGTCATGCATGAGGGTGTCATAACGCTCGCGCATCGGCGTCAGTTCGTGGTCCAGGCGCTCAAAGGCCTTTTGCTTGGCGTCGGCCCAGCTGATGCCAGCGGCATAGGCCTCGCGCAAACCCGCTGTTTCGTCCTCGGTCGCAAAGGCCTGGAAGATCTGGAACAGCGCCGAGCCCTCGACCGGCTTGGGTTCGCCCGGTGCGCGCGAGTCGGTCACGATGCCGCCGATCAGCTTCTTGAGTTGTGCGCGGGGTGCAAAGAGCGGGATATGGTTGTCGTAACTCTTGCTCATCTTGCGCCCGTCGGTGCCGGGCAGGGTGGCAACCGATTCTTCGATCACCACCTCGGGTAACACGAAATGCACGCCATACCGGTGGTTGAAACTGGCCGCCATGTCGCGTGCCATCTCCAGGTGCTGCACCTGGTCGCGACCCACCGGCACTTTGTGCGCGTTGAACATCAGGATGTCGGCGCCCATGAGCACCGGGTACATGAACAAGCCGGCCGTGACGTCGGCATCGGTATCGGTGCCGGCTGCGGTGTTTTTGTCGACGGCCGCCTTGTAGGCATGGGCGCGGTTCAGGATGCCTTTGCCGGTGACACAGGTCAGGAACCAGGTCAACTCGGGGATCTCGGGGATGTCCGACTGGCGGTAGAAGGTGACGCGTTGCGGGTCGAGCCCGGCGGCAAGCCAGCTCGCGGCGATTTCGAGCGTAGAGCGCTGGATGCGCCCAGGTTCTTCGACCTTGATCAGCGCGTGGTAGTCGGCCAGAAAATAGAAGCTCTCGACGTCGGTGCGCAGGCTGGCGCGCACCGAGGGCCGGATGGAGCCGACATAGTTGCCGAGGTGGGGCGTGCCGGAAGTGGTGATTCCGGTCAGAAAACGCGTGACGCTCATGGTGCTGGGTCGAAAAAGAGAAGGCGGTTTGTCAGCCGAAGATCATCGAAAACGGGGTCAGCAGCAGGTTCAAGAGGCCGAACGTCAGTGCCATCAGGGGTTGCATCCAGATCGTGCTGGCAATGCCGGAGAGCACCAGTGCCATGACGATGAAAAATCCCCAGGGTTCGACGCGCGACACCAGCATCGCCTGCTTGTAGGGCAGCAGGCCGACCAGGATGCGGCCGCCGTCGAGCGGCGGCAGCGGAAACAGGTTGAATACGAACATCACCACATTGACCGTGATGCCGGCTTTGCACACCGAAAGGAAATACGGTTCGCTGACTTCCACGCCATGCAGCACCATCAACAGGATGCCCCACAGAAACGCCTGGAGCAGGTTGGCCGCCGGCCCGGCGAGGGCCACCCAGACCATGTCGCGCTTTGGGTTGCGCAGATTGCCAAAACGCACCGGCACCGGTTTGGCATAGCCGAACAGGAAAGCCCCGCCGGTGGAAAAAAGCAGCAGCAAAGGCATCAGGATGGTGCCGATGGGGTCGATGTGTTTGATCGGATTGAGTGTGATGCGGCCCAGCACGTAGGCCGTGTCGTCGCCGAAATGTCGCGCCACATAACCATGGGCCGCCTCGTGCACGGTGATGGAAAACAGGACCGGGATGGCCCA
>JAYVRP010000541.1:0-5601 GCA_043776215.1 Rhodoferax sp.
CTGCGCCGATCAATCAACTCAGAGAAGTTTTTTGTCGAGCAAGCCGCAAGCGGCAACAAGGTCTTGGTCGAAGGTGAAGGAAAGCGGATTCGTGAAGTCCTGCGCAAATAGCGATCAATTGAAAAGGTGGTGCGATTGATGATGGACACCCAGAAGCCCGAACTGGACTTCTCCGACGACAAGATATCCAGCAGCCAACCGCCCACACCGGAGGTGGGCGACGACTATGATCCCCGCCCCCAGGAAGACGGGGCACGCCGGACCATCGCTTATCTGCTGATCGGCCTGCTCTGGTTGCTGGTCAGCGGCATGTTGCTCCTGCTGAGTTTCGGGTCGATCACGGTCACGGAACTCAAAGAATTCGCCGTCGTTCTGGGCCCGGTCGTGACCCTGGTTTCCGCCGCTACCGGCTTTTATTACGGCACCAAATCCAACTCCGCTACCGGCTCGAAATAGCGCTTGCCACGCTGCCGCTCAACGCCGGCGCCAGGCCTGCGTGCGGCGTTCCAGCCGGTGGGTCAACACCACATGGGCGATCTTCACGCTGGCGGACGTTGCCACGATGGTGATGGCCATGGCAGCGGCGGCCGCCGTAAACCCGGATTCGTCCATGTTGATGATCGACACCGCCGCCAGCTTGGTATCGGTCGAGTACAGGAAGATCACTGCCGACACGGTGGTCATGGCATTCACGAACAGGTAGATGCTGATGTCCAGCACGGCAGGCAGGCACACCGGCACACTGACGCGGGCCATGGTGCGAAACAGCGACACCTTGAGTGACGCCGAGACCGCTTCGAACTCGGCATCGAGCTGCTTCAGCGCGGTGGTCGCCGTCAGGTGACTCACGGTGTAGAAATGGGTGACCGAGTTGACGACCAGAATGATCATCGTGGCGTAGATGAATCCGAACGGGTTGCCCTTGGCATTGAAGAAAAAGATGTAGGCCAGCCCCAGCACCAGGCCCGGCACGGCCATCGGCAACATGGCCATGAACTGCGCCACCGTGCGTCCGACCGCAAAGGCGCGCGTTTTCTCCAGCAGGAAAGCGCCGACGAACACCACCACGGTGCCGATCAGCGCCGTCCAGACCGCGAGTTGCAGCGAATTCACATAGGCCGACCAGCCGTCGCTGTCGAACTCGCCAAACTGGTAGTTGTGCAGCGTCAGCGCCAGGTTGTAGGGCCAGCGCGTCACGAAAGACGCCCACACCGACATCGCCAGGAGGGAAAAGATCAAGCCTCCCACCAGCGCGCAAAACCCGAACAGGATCCAGTCGCGCCGCGGCACCGGCTGGGGCACCAGCGGTACCGCGCGCGCCGACAACAAAGCCACCTGGCGGCGCTGGATGATGCGGTCCGCGGCAAAAGCCACCACCGCCGGAATCAGCAGGACGAAGCCGACCACCGCACCCATCTGGAAGTTCTGCTGCCCGATCGCCTGCTTGAAGATGTCGGTGGCCAACACGTTGAAGCGCCCGCCAATGACCTTGGCGATGCCGAAGTCGGTGATGACCAGGGTGAAGATGACGAACCCGGCGCTGATGACACCGTATTTGGCGCCCGGCAGCGTCACGGTAAAAAACACCCGGGTGCGGGAGGCTCCCAGCGCATCCGCCGCCTCATACAGGCGCGCATCGGCCAGCGACAAGGCGGCCAGCAGGATCATCAGCGCATGCGGAAAGCAGTAGAACACCTGCGACACCACGATACCGAACGGCCCGTAAACCGAGACGCCGAACATCCAGTCCTTGAGGAAACCCTGGTTGCCAAAAAGGTAGATCAGCGAAATGGCCGGCAACAGCGAGGGCGCCAGAATGGGGATCAGGGCCAAGGCCTGGAACAGGCCTTTCCATCGCATGCAGCTGCGCTGCAGCGCGTAGGCATACACAAAGGCCAGGGGCAGCACAATCGCGGTCGTCAGCAGCGCCACGAACAGGCTGTTCCACAAGGAGGCGAACAAGGACGGCGTGGAGAAATACTGCACATAGTTCGCCAGCCCGACGAACGCACCGTTGTGGTCCTGGAAACTCTTCGACAACAGCCACCACAGCGGCAGGATCAGGGTCACCAGCATCCAGCCGATCAGCACGCAGATGCCGACGCGCATCAGCCAGTCGTCGCGGTCGAGCCGGCGCCGCGTCGGCGGCAGCTCGGCAACGGCGCTGGTGCTGGCCTGCGTCACGGCTGCCTGGTAACCGAGGGGAAGACCCGGATGCGCTCGGGTGGCAGGCTGATCAGCAGCTCCATGCCGTCGACCACCCCCAGGTCGCGTACGACATTGATGGAGAAGTCAGCCAGCACCGTGGACTTGTCGCCATCGTGGGCCAGCTCGACGCGGCAGAACGCCCCCAGGAACTCGATGTCTGCGACCCGCACGACAAAGGAATTGACGGCTCCCGCCGCCACGTTGCGCACCACCACGTCTTCCGGGCGGATGGCCAGCGTGACATCGTTGCCCGGTCCGGGCTGGATGTCCAGCTCACAGGCCAGATCGATGGAGCCGAAACGCACCACCCCAGGGCGCAGCACCACGGCCGGCAGAAAGTTGGTGGTGCCCACGAAATCGGCGACAAACGCGGTCTGCGGCTTGCGATAAACCTCCAGCGGCGTGCCGACCTGCTCGATCACACCTTCGTTCATCACCACGATCCGGTCGGCCATGGTGAGCGCCTCTTCCTGGTCGTGGGTCACCATGATGGTGGTCACGCCCAGGCGTTCATGCAGGCGACGGATCTCGATGCGCAAATAGGCGCGCACCCGGGCATCCAGCGCGCTGAGTGGCTCGTCGAGCAGCAGCAGGCCGGGTGACAGCGCCAGGGCACGTGCCAAGGCCACGCGCTGCTGCATGCCGCCGGAGAGTTGTGCAGGGTATTTCGGGCCGGAATCGGGCAAGCCGACCAACTTGAGCAAGTCGTCCACCCGGGTGGTGATCTCGACCCGCGGCAGCCCGCGGCTAACCAGCCCGTAACCCACATTGGCCGCCACGTTCAGGTTGGGAAACAACGCGTACGACTGGAAAACGATGCCGAAATCGCGTTGCGACGCCGGCAGGTTGGAGATTTCCCGGTCGGCCTGGAAAATCCTCCCGGAGGTCTGGATGTCCAGGCCGGCAATAGCCCGCAGCAAGGTGGTCTTGCCACAACCAGAGGGACCCAGGAAACAGACGAACTCGCCGGGAAAAATATCCAGCGAGATGTCCTTCAAAGCCCGGAACGCACCAAACTGCTTCTTAAGCCGTTCAATGCGCAGATAGGGCGGCGCTGCCGCCTCGGTTCGCGTCAAGTCGAGCGCTCGCGCGGTTTGGTTTACTTGGGCGCCGACTTGCCGTCGTAACGCCTGGTCCACTCGGCCAGGATCTTGGCGCGGTCGGCGCCCATTTTGGACAGGTCGATTTTCACCATCGCCGCGTCGGCGCTTGGCGGGTAGTTCGGCGGCGCCGGGTTCATGCCGGGGTAGCCGACGATGGCGTAAGACTTGCCATACAGCTCGTAGGCCGGCTTGCTGACCGCAAAGTCCGCCAGTTTCTGTGCGGCGGCGAGGTTCTTCGTGCCCTTGACAATGGCCGTGGCCTCCATGTCCCACGGCGCGCCTTCCTTGGCCAGGATGATGTCGATCGGCGCACCCGCCGTCTTTTCGCGCGCACCACGCATGTCGAAACCGATACCGATGACGCGTTCTCCCTTGGCTGCCTGCACACAGGGCGCCGAGCCTGAGTGGGTGTAGACGGCAATGTTGTTGTGCAACTTGTCCATGAACTCCCACGCCGCCTTTTCACCCATGATCTGGATCCAGGCGTACACGGCCTGGTAACCGGTGCCCGACGATGCCGGGTTGGGCATCACGATGGAGTCCTTGTAGACCGGGTTGGCCAGGTCGGCCCAGGACGCGGGCTTGGGCATGTTCTTCTTGGGGCCTTCGACGGTGTTGAAACACATCACGGCCAACCAGGCGTCCATACCGGTCCAGGTCATCGGGTTCTTGGTGCTCCTGAACGCCGGCTTGACCTGGTCCGCGGCCTTGGGCGTGTAGGGCTGCAACATGTCCATCGAATCGAACAAGGCCACGCTGGAAGCCCCCAGGCCCCAGATCACGTCGGCACGCGGGTTGTCCTTCTCGGCCAGCACACGGGCGGTAATGACACCGGTGGAATCCCGCACCCAGGCGATTTCCACATCCGGATTGGCGGCTTCGAATGCCACCTTGTACGGCCCGATCTGGTCGCTCTCCAACGCGGAATACACGGTGATTTTCGTCTTCTGCGCGAAGGCCGGGACTGCCATCAGAGCCGATACGGCGACAGCGGCAACACCCAGCATCAGGCGTCGAAATCGTGGTTGCATCATGGCGAGAACTCCTAGAACAAGTTGAAAAGCATCCCGGGCCGGCCGGTACCGAGCGCATCCATCGTATGACCGACACATGACCGCTACGTGACGGTCGAGCATACGTCGGCCGCGTGAAACCCAATGCAGGATTTACCCGTATCCCGGCGCATCAAGGTTCACGCCAGATGGGCTTGCACCAGACAATCCTGGAACACCCGCGCCGCCCGCGAGGGCTCCGGCGAGCGCCTCAGGATTCCCAGAAAGCTGCAGCTGTAGCGGAACAGCGCCGGATTCACGGCCCGCATCTGACCCAGCGCAACGAACCCGGCGGCGTAATGGTCGGGCAGGAAACCCAGGAACCGTCCGGACAGGATCAAGGTGGCGATGGCCTCCTGGTCGAAGGCGGTGGCCCGGCGTGGCAGGCGCATTTGCTGGCTGATTTCCATATTGGGCGAGTGATAACCCAGGCCGGCAAACTGGTGCACGGCCAGGTCGCCCCACCCCAGCACGGCGCCGGAGCCGCCAAACAGTGCATGCTGCGCACCACAATACATCAGCATCGTCTCCTCAAACAAAGCGTCGTACAGCAGGCTGTCCGAGCGCCGGTGGCCGGGAATGACCCCGACCTGGAACTGGCCGTCGATCACGCCACGTTCGATGGCGTTGATCGGCGCCACATGCAGGTGCAACTCCACATCGGGTGCACGGGCACAAAAATCCGCAATCGCCTGGCCAATGTGGGCCGCCGGGTTGCTGGCGGTCTTGTCGAACACCGCCACATTCAGCTGGCCGCCCAGGCGCCGGTGGATCTCGTCCACGCTGGAACGAAAGGCATCGGTGGAAGCCAGCAGGCGCTGCGTCTCGGCATAAATGCGCTCGCCTTCGGCCGTGAGCGAGAAACCGGCGCGGCCGCGCCGGCACAGCGTCAGCCCCAACCGGATCTCCAGGTCCTTCACATGCCGGCTGATGGTCGAGGTGCCGATATTGAGTTCGAGTTCGGCCGCCGCCATGCCACCGCAGTCCACCACCGTCTTGAAGACGCGCAGCAGCCGCAGGTCCATGTCGCCGACCTGCCCCAACAGTGCATGGTGTTTTACTTGCATGGATGCGCAACTGAATAGTGATAATTCGCTATTCATAAGAGTAACAGAGCGGGTCACAATGCCCGATTGCGCCCCATCCCTTGTCCCAACCGGAGCCCGACATGAACCTCAACGACGCCCAACACCTGCAGCCTGCACCGACCACCCGCCAGGACGCCGCCTGGCTGGAGG
>JAYVRP010000542.1:0-1755 GCA_043776215.1 Rhodoferax sp.
CGGGCGCGTGGTGACCCCCGGTGGCGTGGACGCGCACTGCCACCTCGACCAGCCCATGCCGCCGCCCGCGCGCATGGCCGACGACTTCGATACCGGAACACGTTCGGCGGCCTGTGGTGGCACCACCACCGTGATCCCGTTTGCCGCACAAGTGAAGGGCCAGTCGCTGCGCGCTGCGGTGGACGACTACCACCAACGCGCCGGCAACAAGGCCCATGTCGACTACGCCTTCCACCTGATCGTGAGCGACCCGACACCGCAGGTGCTGCAGGAGGAACTGCCCGCACTCATCCGCGAAGGCTACAGCTCGTTCAAGATCTACATGACCTACGACGACCTCCAGCTCGACGACGGCCAGATCCTCGACGTACTCGCCGTGGCGCGGGAACACGGCGCCATGGCGATGGTCCACGCCGAGAATGCCGACTGCATCGAATGGCTGACCAAAAGGCTGGAGGCTGCGGGCCGCACGGCGCCACGCTTTCACACCCATGCCCGGCCCATGCTGGTGGAACGCGAAGCCACCCACCGTGCCATCGCCTTGTCCGAACTCGTGGACGTGCCGATCCTGATCGTGCATGTGTCGGGGCGGGAAGCCGTCGAGCAGATTCGTTGGGCGCGCGCACACGGCCTGCAGGTGTTCGCCGAAACCTGCCCGCAGTACCTGTTCCTCACCGCCGAAGACCTGGGCATCGACGACAGCTACCAGGGCGCACGCTGCGTGTGCAGCCCACCACCGCGCGACAAGCGCAACCAGCAGGTGATCTGGGACGGCCTGGCCGACGGCCTGTTCACGGTGTTCTCGAGCGACCATGCGCCGTTTCGCTTCGATGCACCCGAGGGCAAGAAGCCCGGTGGACAGGAGGTGCCGTTTCGCCATATTCCCAACGGTATCCCGGGCCTCGAGACCCGCATGGCCTTGCTGTATTCGGAAGGCGTGCTGGGTGGGCGCATCACCGCCAACCGTTTTGTCGAACTCACGGCCACCAACCCGGCCAAGGCCTATGGCCTGCACCCGCGCAAGGGTGCGATCGCGGTGGGCAGCGACGCCGATCTGGTGGTGTGGGACGAGCGCGAAATAACCCTGACCAACAGCGCCTTGCACCACGCCGTGGACTACACACCGTACGAAGGCATGGCGCTGCGCGCCTGGCCCGGTCTGACGCTATGCCGGGGTGAGGTGTTGTGGAACGGCAGCCGCTTCCTGGGCCAGGGCGGACACGGCCAGTTCCTGCGCTGCGCCGCACCGACCTTGCTGCCAAGACGCGCCTGAACCCACGCACCATCGCCCATAAGGAGCCGCCTGCCATGCGTCTGCTGATCCTGAACCCCAATATCTCGCACAGTGTCACCGCGCTGATCGAGGCCGAAGCCCGCCGCAGCGCTTCGCCCGGCACCACCATCACGATGTACACCGCCGAGTTCGGCGTGGCCTATATCGAGACGCGCTTCGAGGCGCTGATCGGCGCCTATGCCACGGCACAGCTGGCGGCGCAACACCATGCTGGGCATGACGCGGTCATCGTGGCAGCCTTCGGAGACCCTGGCCTGGCCGGCCTGCGCGAGGTGTTGCCGGTGCCAGTGCTGGGCCTGACCGAGTCGGCACTGGCCAGCGCATGCCTGCTGGGCAACCGCTTTTCGATCATCGCGATTTCGCAGCGCATCCAGGCCTGGTACCGCGAGGTGGTGCACGCCAATGGCTTGTCGGGGCGGCTCGCCAGCATCCGGGCGCTCGACCGGCCGCTGGGCAGCATC
>JAYVRP010000543.1:0-5588 GCA_043776215.1 Rhodoferax sp.
CGGGGCCGCATCGACAAGGCGGTGCATCCCTTTTCCTCGGGCTCCGGTTCGGATGTGCGCATCACCACACGCACCAACCTGGCCGATCCGTTCAACTGCTTCTACTCGACCATCCACGAGGTGGGCCATGCGACCTATGAGCAGGGAATTGACGCGGCCCACGCGATGACCCCGGTCGGGCACGGCGCCTCGATGGGTGTGCACGAAAGCCAAAGCCGCATCTACGAGAACCAGCTGGGCCGTTCACGCGCATTTACCGGCTGGCTTTATGGCCGGATGCGGGACCAGTTTGGCGAGATCGGTGTTGCCAGTGAGGACGACTTCTATCGGGCGGTCAACGCGGTGACCCGTGGCCATATCCGCACCGAGGCCGACGAGGTGCAATACAACCTGCATGTGTTGCTGCGTTTTGATCTGGAGCGGGCACTGATGCGGGGTGATCTCGCAGTCGGTGATCTGGAGGCGGCCTGGAACGACCGCTTTCTGGCCGACTTCGGGTTTGCAGTGGACCGGGCGTCCAACGGTTGCCTGCAGGATGTGCATTGGCCGGTGGGGCTGTTTGGATATTTCCCGACCTACACCCTGGGCAATGTCTATGCCGGCTGCCTGCACCAGGCCTTGCGCCAGGCTGTGCCCGCTCTCGATGCCGACCTGGCCCGCGGCGACACCACCCGTGCCACCGGGTGGCTGCGCGACCGACTGCAGCGCCACGGCGGCTTGCAAGAGCCCGTCGAAACGATTCGCCGTGCCACCGGCGCGGCGGTGAGTGAAGCGCCGCTGCTGGATTATCTGGAAGCCAAGTTCCGCGATCTGTACCGGCTATAGCCGCGTCAGATTCCCAGCCCGCCGAGGGACTTGCCACTATCGACAAACAGCGTCTGCCCGGTGATGAAATGAGTCGTTGGCGCGGCCAGAAATGCGATTGCATGGGCGATCACCTCGGGGCTGGCCGCATTGCCGCCGGGCTCCAGGCCCTCCCACGCCGCGAACATGTCGGGCGGCGCCGAGCGTGTCATGGGCGTGTCGGTGAAGCCCGGAGCCACCGAGTTGACGGCGATCTGCCGGTCGCGCAGTTCCATCGCCATGGCCCGCGTGAGCCCGATGACGGCCGCCTTGGACGCCACGTCATGCGCGAAGCGGGTGCCGCCCAGCGCCCGGCGCGAGGAGATGGTGACGATGCGCCCGCCGGCCTGCATGCGCCGGGCCGCTTCCTGCGCCGGGATGAAGGTGCCGATGACGGTGACTTCGAGCATGGCGCGAAACGCGTTTTCCGTGAGGTCGAGCAACTTCGCGTCGTTGTAGATGCCCGCCGCGCAGACCATTGCGTCCACGCGCGGCTGCTGCTCCAGCGCCGCCACCACTGAGGCGCGATCACAGACGTCGACCACGGCGGCGACGACGTCCAGGCCTTCGACGCACAGGCGGGTCACCTCCTGGGTCAGCCGTTCGCCATTGCGGTCCATCGCCACCACGCGCAAACCGTCGCGCGCCAGGCGTGCTGCCGTCGCCGGGCCAATGCCCTGGGCGGCGCCGGTGACGAAGGCAACGGGTTGGCCGGGCATGCTGCGCTGCGCCTGCGTCACTTGCACCCGAAGGCGTGGGGCAGAAACAGGATGATCTGCGGGAACTGGGTCAGGATGGCCAGCAGGATGCCCAGCGTCAGCACGAACGGCCAGACCTCCTTGATGATTGTCACCAGGGGCACGCGGGTGACCAATGGAATGGACAGTGGAATGATCGGTGCGATGGTGGACGCGGCGGCCGAGATCGCGCAGGCCAGCCCGGCCGGGTACAGGCCGATGCAGGCACACCACCGGTCTATAGGGTGTTCGACCTGCACTTTGACGACCTCGCCGCCATGGATGCCGCCCTGGCCAGCCCCACTCGGCAGGCGGTGCGGGCGCAGGTCGGGCAGTCCATGGCCAACTTCCAGGGCCGCATCTACCACCAGGTTTTCGAACTCGGCTGAAGCGTACTCCATGGCGACCCTGATCACCGGTGCCGGCCTGATTGGCTGCCACACGGCGGCGCTGCTGGTCGCCCGCGGTGACCCGGTCGTGCTGCTGGATTTACGCCTGGACCCGGCCCTGATCGGGTCGATGCTGCCACTCGATCACGTGACGCTGCAGGCGGGGGACGTGCGCGAGCGTGGGGCCATGCGGAACCTGTTTCGCCAGCACCACATCGATGCCGTCCTGCACACGGCCGCCGCCCTGAGCATGGCCATCCGCGCGACGCCCACCCTGGCAGCGGAACTGAACTTGGGCGGCACGGTGAACCTGCTCGAAGCCGCGCGGGAGGTTGGCGTGCGGCGTTTTCTGCTGGCCTCGTCCACCACTTTGTATTACCCGATCTTCCACCGTCCGCAGCCGGCGCCAGTGGCGGGGGATTTTGCCATTCATACAGTCAGTGAACGCCCGGCCAGCTTGTACGCGGCCAGCAAGATGGCGGCGGAGTTTTTTGTGCAACACTATGCGGACCAGTTCGGACTTTCCGTGGGGATCCTGCGCTATTCAGCGGTTCTAGGGCTCCGGCGCGGCCCCAACAACTCGGTGTCCCGGGCGGATGATGGCAACCTTGCTCGGCCAGGGCGCGCGCGAGTCTGGTCGCACTGCGCGACCCGTTGCTGCTGTGGTCCGGAGGCGACGACTTCATCGACGCGCGCGACGTGGCCGTCGCCAATGTAGCTGCGCTTGATGCTCCGATGTTGTCGGGGCGGGTCTATACCATTGGCACCGGCAAGCTCACGCTGGGCGCCGATTTTTTGGCCGCCGCGCGCCAACGGGAGTTTTACACTTGCGACCTGCTCGCAGACCCATCCAACGCGTAACATTCTCGTGGTCTCGGAGAGTGCGGATCGGATCAGGAGAAACACCATGAAAATGTCAAGGAACCCGGTTTTTGTACATCCCGTGGGGCGCATATGGGCACCACCGCGATTGGCGGGCTGGCTGGCTGGCATGTGCCTGTTGTTTGCCGCCGCAGCCGGGGCTCAGCCTGCGAAAGAGCCCTCCATGGTCGAGGTGCAGTGGGGGGATACTTTTTCCGCCATTGCGGCGCGCTACACCGGCAACATTCGCACCTGGCGCCAGATGTACAACGAGCAACTCAGCGGATTGCCCAATCCAGACCGCATCGGCGTGGGGATGCGTTTCGAACTAATGTCCGATGCCACTGGCGCACGTTATCTTCGCCTGGTGAATGGGCCGGGCGCACGTGCCGCAGCGGCACCTGCCACTGCGCCCGTCGCGGTCCGTGGACCGGCGGTGGCGGCGCCAGCACGAGCGGTAGTTGCCCCGCCACCTGCACCGCAGGTCCCAGCTGTCCCGGCGGCCCCGGTTGTGGCCGCTGTCGTTGCCGCGTCTGGCGCCGTTGGCAGTGCTGGGGTCGGCGCCGACAACGCGCTGGTGATTGGCGTTTTGCCCAACATTGGTGCGCAGGCCCTGCTGGCCCAATATGACAACCTCAAGCGTTACCTTGAGCGTCTGGGGCCACAGAAAGTGCGCATCGTCCTGCCGTCCAATTTCAAGACCTTCCTGGACAGCACTTTGCGTGGTGAATTCGACCTCGCCGTGGCAGCGCCGCATTTCGCCCGGATAGCCCAACTGGAGCGTGCCATGGTGCCGCTGGTGATGTATGAGCCGCGCATCAATGCGTTGTTCATCGCGCCAACCGACAGCACGGTGGCGGCTGCGGGCGATGCGCGCGGCAAATCCGTGGCCTTTGCCAATCCAACGTCCCTGGTGGCTTTGTATGGCGTGCAATGGCTGCAGCAGCAAAAGCTGGAAGCCGGCAAGGATTTCGAGATCAAGGCTGCGCGCTCCGACATGGGGGTAGGCCGGATGTTGCTGTCGGGCGAGGCTGCGGTGGCAATCATGAGCAACGGTGAAATGCGCGCGCTGCCTGCCGAGGAGTCGGCGCGGCTGAAGGTCGTGGATGTATTTGCTCGAATTCCAAATTTCATTGTGCTGACCAATCCCAAGCTGCCGCGTGATCGGGTCATGCAGTTGAAGGCCCAACTGAAAGACTTTCTGGTCAGCCACGAGGAGGGTGTTGCATTTGGGCGCGCCACTGGGTTCGCCGCCATTGTCGATGTCGATGACACCGTGTTGCGCGAACTCGATCCGTTCGTGGCGCCCACGCGCCGGGCGATGGGCTACAGCAATTAGTGTGTGGCCGGCATGAACGCCCCATCGATTTCCACGTCGGCTCGTACTGCTCCCGATCCATTGGCCGCCCAGCGCATGGCCGTCCATGGGATCTCCGGGATTGCGCCGGCATTGCTGGACGACATGGGCCTGATTCTTCGCCGGCTCGGCCTGGAGACTTGTCGTGCCACGGTCGTGAATATGGGCTCCATGGCGTTTCAGGGCGTCTGGGCGCTGTCCGACCACGGCGAGAGCCACGAAGCGAATCCGGATCTGCCGCTGGACAGTCAGTTTCCTGGCGCCGTGTCCACCATCACGCAGTTGTCACAGGCCAGTGCCGAAGAGTTGGTGGTTCAACGGCTGAGCCCGCGCCACTGGTCATTGGCGTGGCGCATCGACCCGAGCCATGTGGTGATTGCCGAAGCGCGGTATGCCGGGGCACGTGCCGAGCTGTCCGACATCGATACCGCGCTGGTGCGCCTGGTGTGCAACACGGGCATTCGTGCAGGCCTGGTCGGCAACCACGACGACGACGACGAGGATGACGATGCCGGCTCCATGGCGTGGCCTGCGTTGCAGGATCGCCGCGCGCGGCGGCGCCCTCGGGCGGTTTTGCGATGGAGTCTGGGCCTGACCGTGGCCAGTGGCTTGCTGGCGCTGTGGATGGCGTTTGCGGCCTTGCCCGACGTATTGACCGAGTCCGCCCGTTTGCGCGCAATGGCCGACAGGACACTCGCACGCCATCTGTCGGTCGCGATGGCCACAGCGGACTATGGCGAAGTGCAACATGCCTTGACCGAGTTCGAGGGCCTGGGCTATTTTCAGAGCGCCGCAGTGACAAATACACGCCAGAAGCTGGTGTCTTTGGCGGGTACTTCGCCAGGATTGCGCATTGGTGATGTGGCCTCGCGCCAGACCTTCGAGAATGCGCGTGTACTCGACTTGTCCATGGGCAGCGAGAACTACGGCAAGCTTCTTGTTCTGCAGGCATCGCAACCTGCAGGGGCGGAGGGCCGGTTTGCCGCGCTGCGCTTGACAGCCGTGGCGGCGTTTGCCGCTGCTGCCGGAGCAGCCAGCCTGTTGTTGCTGGGCCAGAGGCGCTCGCGCCGCAACGGGGATTGAAGCCGGTCAGCGCGATGCGGCGCAACCGACTGCGTCTGTCTTTTAGTTCGCGGTGCGCCGACGACGCACGATGCCGCCGACCATCAGCAGGCCTATGAACAGCATGGCCATGGAGGATGGCTCGGGAACCGCAGCGGTTACCGCCAGACTACCCAGCAGCTGATGGGAGCGGCTGGACGGATGCAGGGGGTCGGAGAAGGCGGAGGTGGCGCAATTGTTACCTACGGATTGCGGGATGAAGTAGAAGGTCGGTGCTGCCGGGATGATGCAAGGGGTCGTGATGTTCGTAATGCCATAGGCCCCAGGGTTGGCGGCCAC
>JAYVRP010000544.1:0-5583 GCA_043776215.1 Rhodoferax sp.
TGGGCTTGCTGCCCTGGCCGAAGGTGGATTTCGCCAAGTTCGGACCGACCGAGCGCAAGGACATGTCACGGATCAAAAAGATCAGCGCGGCAAACCTGCATCGCAACTGGGTCATGATTCCGCATGTCACCAACCATGACGATGCCGACATTACCGACCTCGAAGCTTTCCGCGTACTCACGAACAAGGAAAACGAGAAGTCCGGCGTCAAAGTGACGATGCTGGCATTCCTGATCAAGGCCTGTGTCGCCGCGCTGCGCAAGTTCCCCGATTTCAATGCGTCGCTGGATGGCGATCAACTGGTAATGAAGCAGTATTACCACATGGGTTTTGCGGCGGACACGCCGAACGGGCTGATGGTTCCGGTGATCAAGGACGCCGATCGCAAGGGCATCATGCAGATCTCTCAGGAAATGGGCGACCTGGCCAAGAAGGCGCGCGACGGCAAACTGGGTCCGGCCGATATGTCGGGAGCCTGCTTCACGATCTCGTCTCTGGGTGGTATCGGCGGGCGGTATTTCACGCCCATCATCAACGCGCCGGAAGTGGCCATCCTTGGTGTTTGCAGGGCCACGACCGAGCCGGTCTGGAACGGGACTGCCTTTGCTCCACGCTTGATGCTGCCGCTTTCCCTGAGTTGGGACCACCGCGTGATTGACGGCGCAGCAGCAGCGCGCTTCAACGTTTACCTGGCACAGATCCTCGGCGACTTCCGGCGCGTGCTGTTGTAGCAGACAAGGAAATATTCCATGGCACAGATTGAGCTCAAGGTCCCGGACATCGGGGATTTCGATGAAGTCACCGTGATTGAACTGATGGTCCGGGCGGGTGACACCGTCGTCGCAGACCAGTCACTGATCACCGTGGAAAGCGACAAGGCTTCCATGGAGATCCCGGCGTCGCAGGCTGGTGTGGTGCAGTCGCTTTTGGTGGCATTGGGTGACAAGGTGCGCCAAGGGTCACCCCTGTTGATTTTGGAGAGTGCCAACGCGAGTGTGGATGCCGCACCCGCACCGGCAACCGCGCCGCCGCTGGCTCCAGCCCCGATTTCCGCCAGTGCGGCCGGGCCCGCCCCAGCCCCTGCCACTGATTTCGCAGACAGCGCGGACTTAGACTGCGACGTGCTTGTCCTGGGCGCTGGGCCTGGCGGATACTCGGCCGCGTTCCGTGCAGCCGACTTGGGGCTCAAGGTCATCCTTGTCGAACGTTATGCGAGTTTGGGTGGTGTGTGCCTGAACGTGGGTTGTATCCCGTCCAAGGCACTGCTGCATGTGGCTGCCGTCATGGACGAAGTGAGCCACATGTCGACGCTCGGGGTGGACTTTGGTGCGCCTGTGGTTGATATCGACAAGTTGAGGGGGCACAAGGACAAGGTCGTCGGCAAACTCACGGGTGGCCTGGCTGCCATGGCCAAGTTGCGCAAAGTGACGACACTGCGCGGATATGGCGCATTTGTCGGCGCACACCATCTGATGGTCGAGGAAACCATCGGGGATGCACAGGACAAAACCGGCACCAAGAAGGTCGTCGGATTCCGCACGTGCATCATCGCGGCTGGCAGCCAGGCCGTGCGACTCCCATTCATGCCCGACGACCCACGCGTCGTCGACAGCACCGGGGCGCTGGAATTGCAGTCTGTTCCTAAACGTATGTTGATTCTGGGTGGGGGCATCATCGGCCTGGAGATGGGCACGGTCTACAGCACACTGGGTGCGCGCCTGGACGTGGTCGAAATGCTGGACGGCCTGATGCAAGGCGCTGATCGCGACCTTGTCCGGGTATGGCAAAAGATGAACGCCAGACGCTTTGACAACATCATGCTCGGTACCAGGACCGTCGATGCCCGTGCCACCAGTGACGGGATCGAGGTGACGTTCGCCGCCGCACAGGAGGGTGGGGCGGTGCCGCCGCCGCAGACCTACGACCTGGTGTTGCAGGCAGTGGGCCGCGCACCGAATGGCAAAAAGATTGGCGCCGACAAGGCAGGTATTTCCGTCACCGACCGCGGCTTCGTGCCGGTCGATATCCAGATGCGGACCAACGTCGCACATATTTTCGCCATCGGCGACATCGTGGGTCAACCCATGTTGGCCCACAAAGCCGTACACGAAGCCCATGTGGCAGCAGAGGTGATCGCTGGCGAACTGCAGGGCAACAAAGACCTTGCCAGTACCGCCTTCAATGCCCGCGTGATTCCCAGTGTCGCCTACACCGATCCCGAAGTGGCCTGGGTGGGTTTGACGGAAGACCAGGCCAGGGTGCAAGGTATCAAGGTCAGGAAGGGCCTGTTCCCATGGACAGCCTCCGGCCGGGCGATCGCCAACGGGCGCGACGAGGGCTTTACCAAGTTGCTGTTCGACGACAGTGCCGACGCCCATGGCCACGGAAAGATCCTGGGTGGCGGCATCGTGGGCACCCATGCTGGCGACATGATCGGGGAAATCGCCCTGGCGATCGAACTCGGTGCCGATGCAGTGGATATCGGCAAAACGATCCACCCGCATCCCACCTTGGGCGAAAGCATTGGCATGGCTGCGGAGGTGGCCCATGGCAGTTGCACCGATCTGCCTCCAGCCAGACGCTAGCCAGGTGAGGCGGTCGCTTTGTGCCTGTGGCGGGCTGGTCAGCGAGGGCCGGATGGTTCCTACAATGCATCCATGAGTTTTGATATTTTTGACGTCCTGAGGCGGAGCCCGTGGCTGCGCGGGCCCCTTGGCTGACCAGAAAGGTGGGATCACTGTGGGGCACGCGCCACCGGGCGCTGCACCGTCCAAGCCGGACCAGCCAGAGCAGCCCAGGCGCCGTCCCAAACCGGGCAAGAAGAGTCCGCAGAGCAAGCCTCTACGCTCATTGTTCCAGCGGATTTTCGGCGGCAGGAAGGCCGGCCAGGATGCCATGCCACACGCCAGGTTCAGCCACACGCCGCTCGGGGTTCGTTCCCTGGTCGTGGCCGGGCACGGGTCGCCGACTGTGATTTTCGAATCGGGCCTCGGTCACGGAAAACGAACATGGGGGCCGGTGTTCGAGCAAGTCAGCAGCATCACGCGGGCCGTGGCCTATGACCGGGCGGGTTACGGGCAAAGCGAAGTCTCTGATCAACCGCGCTCCGGTTTGCAGATCGTGGCGGAACTCCGTGCCTTGCTGGATACGGAAGGCATCGCACCACCGTACGTGCTGGTGGGCCATTCCCTGGGCGGAACCTACATGAAGTTGTTTGCCAAGTCCTATCCCGACGAGATCGCCGGTGTGGTCCTGGTGGATGCCCGCCACTCGGAGTTCACGCAGCGCTGCCGCCAGTTGGGTGTACCCCGACTACTCTATGACCCGCCGGACGCCTTGCTGAAACTGTTGCCACGTACCGCACGTGCGGAGCTTGAAGCGGCACCTTTGACCTTGAAGCAGGCGCGCAAGAGCGGAGTGTTTCCGCTGGTGCCCTTGATTGTGCTCACACAGAGCAACGCGGCCGCAAGGTGGCCCGCTCAACTCAGCAAGGTGTGGGCCGCGAGCCAGCGCAATCTCGCGAAGTTGTCCAGTCTCGGTCGCATCAAGGTGCTGGATGACGCCGGCCACAATGTCCATGTGGACCGGCCCGACGTCGTGATTCGTGCGGTGCTCAATGTGGTGCGTGCCGCCCGGTATCTGGCGCACCAGACGCGCAAACGGGAGCGCGCGCTCCGTATTCGTCAGGGTTGAGTGGCCTGCGTCTCGACCCGGCGCGCGCCGTTGAAGCGGGTTTGCCAGTAACCCAGGCGCATATCTTCGACCCGGACTTCGGAGCCTGGTTTTGGCGCATGGATGAACTTGTTGTCGCCAATGTAGATACCTACGTGGCTGAATGCGCGGCGCATGGTGTTGAAAAACACAAGGTCGCCTGGCTGAAGTTCTGACTTGTCGATGGTCTGCGTCGCCGCCGCTTGCTGATCCGCGCTGCGTGGCAGTACCAGCCCGATCGTCTGCTGGTACATGGCGCGAACGAAGCCGCTGCAGTCGAAACCCGTATCCACAGAATTGCCGCCGCGCCGATAGGGTACGCCAAGGAAACCCATAGCGTTGATCACCAGATCCGAAGCCTTTTCCCCAACGGTCTGGCGAACATGCCCGAGTTGGTCGCCCAGTTGCACCAGCAGGCCCTTGTCGGACAGAAATCGACCTATTTCGTCGGGCGCTGCATTCGGTGGTGCCGCTGAGGCTGCCGAACCGATTGCCAGTAGTGCTGCGGCCAGCGCACGAACTCGAAAAATATGCATCCGAGCGAAGATACCCAGTGTTGCATGAGAAGTCAAGTTAAAGCCTTGTCATTGCTTGCGCCCCATGGCACCTTTCGCTATACGTGAATGGGCCGGCGCAGAGTCAGCGTACTGCAAGCTGGACGACCACAATCGTACACTTCGAACACCTTGCAGGAATGGGTAATCACTATGACCACGTACGCTGATTTTTACCGCCAATCACTGGACCAGCGCGAACAATTCTGGTCCGAGCAGGCCCGGTTAATCGACTGGAAACAAGAGCCAGTGCAGATCTGTGATTACAGCCAGCCACCGTTCGCCCGATGGTTCGTGGGCGGCAAGACCAACCTGTGCCACAACGCCGTGGATCGGCATCTTGCGCTGCGCGCCGAGCAGCCGGCACTGATTGCGGTATCCACCGAGACCAATACGGATACCGTCTATTCGTTCCGCGACCTGCACGCCAAGGTGCAACGCTTGGCGGCCACCCTGCAGGACCTCGGAGTGGTTCAGGGTGACCGGGTGCTGATCTACATGCCGATGGTGGCCGAGGCTGCGTTCGCAATGCTGGCCTGTGCCCGCATCGGCGCGATTCACTGCGTGGTGTTTGGCGGCTTCGCATCCGGCTCGCTGGCGTCGCGCATCGAAGATGCGTCCCCGCGTGTCATCATCAGCGCCGACGCCGGCTCGCGCGGTGGCAAGCTTGTGGAGTACAAGCCTCTGCTCGACGAGGCCATCCGCCTGTCCAGCTACAAGCCTGTCGCGGTGTTGATGGTGGACCGCCAATTGGCCAGGATGAACCTGCAGGAGGGTCGTGACCATCTGTGGACCGACTTGCGCCGCAAACACATGGATGCGCAGGTGCCCTGCACCTGGGTGGACGCTACGCACCCGAGCTACACCCTGTACACCAGCGGGACGACCGGCAAACCCAAGGGGGTCCAGCGCGACACCGGTGGTTATGCCGTGGCGTTGGCGGCCAGCATGAAACACATCTTCTGCGGTAATCCCGGGGAGACCTATTTTTCGACCAGCGACATCGGCTGGGTCGTGGGGCATAGTTACATTATTTATGGCCCGCTGATTGCAGGCATGGCGACGATTTTGTACGAGGGGCTGCCCACCCGCCCCGATGGAGGCATCTGGTGGAGCCTGGTCGAAAAATACAAGGTGACCGTGATGTTCAGCGCCCCGACGGCCGTTCGCGTACTGAAGAAACAGGATCCCGCTTTGCTGACGAAATACGACCTGTCGAGCCTGCGCGCCCTGTTTCTCGCCGGTGAGCCTCTCGATGAGCCGACCGCGAAGTGGATTTCTGCCGGGCTTGGCAAGCCGATCATCGACAACTACTGGC
>JAYVRP010000545.1:0-1750 GCA_043776215.1 Rhodoferax sp.
GTGCTGGTGGTGGTGGTGTTGGGTATTGCCAGCGTGCTGGTGGTGTCGGTGGTGCAAAAGCGCCGCGAAATCGGCATTTTGCGGGCCATGGGTGCGACCCGCGGGCAGATGGTGCGGGTGTTCCTGGTGCAGGGCGGCATCGTTGGTGCGGTGGGGTCGGTGCTGGGCCTGGCACTGGCGTTGCTGATGATTTACCTTTTCACTGCGTTCGTGCGCGGTTCAGACGGTCAGCCGCTGTTTCTGATCGTCTTGCCGCTGTCGCTGGCTGTGCAGGTGGCGCTGGTGGCCACCGGTTGTGGCGTGCTGGCCGCAATTGCACCCGCGCGTCGCGCGGCTGCCATGGACCCGGCCCAGGCGATCAGGATCTGACATGGGAACAGGTGTACCGGCAGGCCAACCCCTGATGGCGTTGAGCGACGTACGCAAGACCTACAACGCGGGGCTGCCGAGCGAGGCCGAGGTGTTGCACGGGCTCACGCTGCGTGTGGACAGTGGCGAGTTCGTGGCCTTGATCGGGCCGTCCGGTTCCGGCAAGAGCACGCTGTTGAACATCGTCGGGCTGCTCGAACGCATGACCAGCGGGCAATACCGTATTCAGGGTGAAGAAGTGCAGACGCTGGACGACACGGCGCTGACCCTGCGCCGACGCAGCACGCTGGGTTTCGTGTTCCAGTTTCACCACCTGCTGCCGGCGTTCACGGCGCTGGAAAACGTGACCATGCCTTTCCTGATTCGTGATGGGGGGGTCGGGGCCAGGCAACGCGAGCAGGGGCGCGCGTTGCTGGATGCCGTGGGGTTGTCCAAGGCGATGGAAAAGCGGCCGTTCGAGCTCTCCGGTGGCATGCAGCAACGCGTGGCGATTGCGCGCGCCCTGGTGCTCGACCCGCCGCTGGTGCTGGCGGACGAACCCACCGGCAACCTGGACACCGCCGCGTCGGACGAGGTGTTCCTGCATTTGCGCCGCATGCACGCCGAGCGCGGTACGTCATTTATCGTGGTGACCCATGATCCACGACTGGCCGCACGGTGTGACCGGGTCGTGGAACTGGTGGACGGCGCCATCGCCCGAGATGGTCCGACGGCCCAGGCCAGCCCGGGTGCCAGCGCGGCGTGACGCGTGCAGGGGTCTGTCAGCGCGCGTCGGCGCTGGCGGTCAACGCGTGCAGCGCGATCAGAATCTGCGCCGTGTAATAGGTGCTCAGGATCCATAACCCGGCCAGCGGCAGCGGCGTCACGAACCGGTTGATGGCGATCAGGCTGTCACTGGCCATGAACACACAGGCCGCCACGGCCACAGCGACGGCAGAGCGGTTGCGCAGGGCCCCCGCGCGACCCACGGCTTGCGCGGCCATCAGTGCGATCACGGTCACATAGGCCGCCACGGCGGCCTTCAGAACCGGATCGCCCAGCCCGGCCCAGATAAAAACAACCATCGCACCACCCACGGCCAGCGTGGCGCCCAGTGCCGCACGGCTCGGAAACCAGGGTTGGCCGATACGAAAAAGGGCGATGTAGAACAGATGCGCCACCAGGAAGGCGGCCAGCCCGGGAATGAACCAGTTGCCCGGCAGCATCAGGAACACGTCGCCCGCCAGAGAGGCCGCGAGTGCGCAGGTCAGCAATGCCACACCCTGCCCGGTGCTGCCTTCGGCACGGGCGCGCCGCTGGACCAGCGCGATGGCCAGCAGCATCGTGAGCGGTTTGAACAAGTGGTGCAGCTCCGTCAGGCCCAGTGCGCTGGTCGCGGTGG
>JAYVRP010000546.1:0-21170 GCA_043776215.1 Rhodoferax sp.
GATGCCTCTTAAGAAACATCCATATCAAACACGATCAACATAGCCAGCGCTCATGTTTCATCGGCTCGGAGTCCGGCGCGGCCGGCTGGATCGCTAACGAATAGCGTTTATCCGCCGCGAGGCCATGGACCGGGTGATCCAGCAGGCAGTGGCCCAAGTGCTCACGCCGATCTTTGACCCGAGCTTCTCGGAGTCGAGTTTCGGCTTTCGACCGGGCCGCAACGCACACCAGGCGATCAGGCAGGTACAAGCGACGGTACGAGCAGTCGATATAGTGGCAATAGCCGCCCGACGTGATCCAGCCCGCGACCTCGCCGTCCTTCCAGACGGCTTCGTCGCCGATGGCGTCCGCATCATCCGCAGCGACGACAAAGGTCACGCGTTGGCGTTTGGGACCTTCGCTTTGTTCCTGCCGGGCCGCCGCCCTGCCGATGAAATCGCCCTTGCCCAGCGCGACGAATCGACCCAGGCCGGCTTCGAACGGGCCGTAAATGGGCCTGAATTCACGCGCCCAGGTGCCGAAGCCCTTCTCGCGGGCCAGTGACAGCAGCGCGCGGCTGCCGAACGGGCGGATGCCGAACTCCTGTCCGGCGTCCCAGAGCGCGTCGAACAACGCGACCTGTTGCTCCGGCTTGACCCACAACTCGTAACCCAGGTCACCGGTGAAGCTGATCCGGCCGACCATCGCGTGCACCATGCCGACTTCCATGTTCGGCCTGAAATCCATGAACCGGAATGCCTGCGTCGACAGGTCATCGTCGGTCATCTTGGCCAGCACCGCACGCGCCTTCGGTCCGGCGATCGACAACCCGACCAGACCCAAACCCATCGGCCGGATGGCGACGCTGCCGTCAGTGGGCAGATGCTGGGTGAACCAGCGCATGTGGTACTTCTCGGCGGTGCCCGAACCGAACACAAAAAAGCGCCCCTCGGCCGCCTTGGCCAGCGTGAAGTCGCCGATCAGTTTTCCGTTGGGGTTGAGCATCGGCGCCAGCAGCATGCGCCCGAGCTTCGGTATCTTGTTGGCGAGCATGCAGGAGAGCCAGGCCTCGGCGCCGCTGCCGGTGACCTCGTATTTGGCGAACCCTGACGTGTCCGAGATTTCGACGCCGTTGCGCACCGCCAGGCATTCGGCTTTCACATACGTGAAGTCGGTCGAGCGATGGAACGAAAACGCGTCGTCGACACCGGGTGGCGCAAACCACAACGGCGACTCGACCGCCCAGTTATCGCCCATCACCGCGCCCATCTCCAGCCATTTGTGGTGCATCGGCACCGTGCGCAGCGGTCTGGCGGCTGGTAATTCCTCGTTTGGAAAACGTACCCGGAAGCGGCGGCCGTAGTTCTCGACCACCTTGGCACGTGTGTAGGCGCGGGTGGCCCAGTCGCCGTAGCGTGCCACGTCCATCGCCCAGACATCGAAGCCCGGATCGCCGTCGACCATCCAGTTGGACAGCGCCAGGCCGACGCCCCCACCCTGGCTGAAGCCGGCCATGACACCACAGGCGACCCAGTAGTTGCGCAGGCCGTTGATCGGGCCGACCAGCGGATTGCCGTCCGGCGCAAACGTGAATGGACCGTTGACGACCTTCTTGATGCCGACGTTCTGGAACGGGGGGAAGTGCCGGAAGCCGACTTCCAGGTTGTCGCTGATGCGGTCCAGCGCATCGGGCAGCAGGGTCGGGCCGAAGTCCCAGGGTGTGTCCTTCGGGCTCCACGGCACACCGTGGCGCTCATAGGTTCCCAGCAGCATGCCGTTGCGTTCCTGGCGCATGTAGATCTCGCCGTCGAAGTCGACCGCGTGCAGCATCATCTTGCCCGCCTCCTTGTTGAAGGCGATGACTTCGGGCATGTCCTCGGTGATCAGGTACTGGTGTTCCATCGCCAGGATCGGTAGCTCCAACCCCACCATGCGGCCCACCTCGCGCGCCCACAAGCCGCCGCAATTGACGACATGCTCGGCGACGATGTTGCCCTTGTCGGTGATCACCTCCCATTGGCCGTCCGGCCGCTTTTTGGTATCGAGCACCCGGGTGTGCGTATAGACCTCGGCCCCGGCCTTGCGCGCAGCGCCGCTGAACGCGTAGGTCGTGCCATTGGGATCGACATGGCCCTGGATCGGGTCGTACATGGCGCCAACGAATTGTGTCTTGTCGATCAGGGGCAGCAGGCGTTCGGCTTCGTCGAGCGAGACCAGCTCGGTCTGCATGCCCATGTAGCGGCCCTTGGAGTGGATGCTCTTGAGCCACTCATACCGCGCCGGTGTGGCGGCCAGCATCAGGCCTTCGGTCATGTGCAGGCCGACCGACTGACCGGATATATCCTCGATCTCCTGGTACAGGTTGATCGAGTATTGCTGCAACTTGGCGACATTGGGGTCGCCGTTGATCGTATGCATCCCGCCGGCCGCGTGCCAGGTTGACCCGGACGTCAGTTCGAGTCGCTCGAGCAGAACGATGTCTTTCCAGCCTTTCTTGGCCAGGTGGTGCAGGACGCTGGTTCCGACGACACCGCCGCCGATGACGACTACGCGATAACTCGATCTCATGGGAATAGCCCTGGAAGAATGGCGCGCGAATGTGGATGTGTGGCTGCGTACGGCGCGGTTGGCTGCTTGTTTCTGTGCCTGACGCGATGTCAGGGTTCGACCCGGAATCCGAATTCTGCCGCGCCCTCACACAAGGCCTCGAACACGAATTCGGCATATCCGCGAAACACCAGCAGTTCGAACGTGGGCAGGTCGTCGGTGCGTGCCAGGTGCATGCCGATATGGCCGAAGCGGGTATTGGTGGCACTGCCGGTGGGGAATGCGGACCGATCCAGATCGAGGCCGCAGAACTTGGCCAGTGTGCGACTGGCCGCTGCGCCGCGCAGTTGCAGGGCGCACCGCGCATGGCTCAGGTCGGCCACGGTGGCATACGCGCCGAGTTGCGCGCGCAGCAAGGCGACGACCGGCACCCCCTGTGAGGGCCCGATGACCAACCAGACGCCGGGGGCGACGCAGCGCAGGCTCCTGCCGGCCGAGCCACTGAAGCGCTTGCCCGCCGGAGCCGGCAAATCCAGCGCGACGCCCAGCAGCGTCTGTGCATGGGTGGACGTCGACGCAAACGCCGACACCTGCAGCACGGTCAGCCCGCGCCGTTCGGACACTACCAGCGGGGGGTGACCGGTGACGATGGTCTGGGCCTCGGGTGCGGTCATCATTTTGGGATGCGCGGCCAGCGCAGAACGGCGTTCTATCACGATCAGCCTTTCAATCGGGTGTGTTGGGCGTCCACGAATACCGGGGATACCACCCGGACCCGGGTCGACTCGCCCGATAGCGGCGAAGCGGCGATCAGCTCCTGGCCATGGCGTGCGCCGCCGTTCTCGAGAAACGCCAGTGCAATGGAATGGCCCAGCAACGCGCTAGGTGTGGCCGAACTGACAAATCCCTGCTTGGCAACGACTGTGCCCGGGCGTACCGTCTGGTGCACTCCGATCAGCTGGCTGCCGGAGCGGATCGGCTGCTGATTGTTGACCGGAACCAATCCGACCAGCGCGGGGCGATGCGGCTCGACCAGGGCACTGCGCTGCGCCAACGCGGCGCCGACGAAACCACCCGCCTTGCGCACCAACTTGCCCAGACCGAGATCGGCCGCGGTGACCCGGCCGTCGAGTTCGCCACCGGCCACGTGGCCCTTTTCGATGCGCAGCACACCCATGGCCTCGGTTCCATAGGGTGTGATGCCGAACGGCTCGCCGCAGGCCATCAGGCGCGTCCAGAGGTCCTCGCCGCAATCGGCCCCGATGGCGACCTCGTAGGCGCGTTCGCCGGAAAAACTCATCCGGTAGACGCACACGGTCTGGCCGTCGAGTTCGGTCTGCACAATACCCAGATGGGGCAGCGCGGTATCCGATACATCGCAATCGGGCAGCAGCGCGGCCAGTACATCGCGTGACTTGGGGCCGGCCAGCGCAAACTGCGCGAACTGCTCCGTCACCGACACGACGTGGCACTTCAGCTCGGGCCAGGCGACTTGCAGCAGCCATTCGAAATGGCTCATTACCTTGCCCGCGTTGACCGTCGTCGTCGTCACCAGGTAGTGCTGGTCGGACAGCCGCGCGACGGTGCCGTCGTCCATGACGATTCCGTCCTCGCGCAGCATCAGACCGTAGCGCAGCCTGCCGACCGCCAGATTGGCGAAATTGTTGCAGTACACGCGCTGCAGGAATTCCAGCGCGTCCGGGCCCTGCAGATCGATCTTGCCCAGCGTACCCACATCCACCAGCCCGACGTCGTGGCGCACGGCCAGGCTCTCGCGCCGCCACGCGGCATCGAAACTCTCGCCCTCGCGCTGGTACACCTTGGGCCGCATCCAGTGGCCCACGGGGGTCATGGTCGCGCCACGCCGCAGGTGCCAGGCGTGCAAGGCCGTGCGCCGCACCGGGGTCTGGTGCCTGCCGATTTCGGCGCCGGCAAAAAGCCCCAGTGTCACCGGCGTGAAGGGCGGACGGAAGGTCGTTGTTCCGACTGCGGGAATCGCCTCACCGCGCAACTCGGCCATGATCGCCAGGCCATTGACATTCGATGTCTTGCCCTGGTCGGTCCCCATGCCCAGCGTCGTATACCGCTTGAGGTGTTCGACCGAGCGGAAATTCTCGCGGTGCGCCAGTTCGATGTCCTCGACTGTGACATCGTCCTGGATGTCGACGAAGCGCTTGCCGCGCGAGATCGTGCGCGGTGCCTGCCACATTGGCTCGACGCGCGCGGCGGTTTCGGGTTCGCATGCCGGTGGCGCTCCGACGCCGGCCGCCGCCATGCAGCCGGCCAGACGCGCGGCTTCGGCGCCGGCGGCGTGGCCCTGCGCCAGTGCGCCGGCGAGGCTGAACTCGCCGTTGGCGGCACCCGCCGGCGTGATCGCAGCGCCGATTGTGTGCGGGACGAAACTCGCGATGGTGTCATCGAAACGCAGCTTGCCGCCACCCTGCGAAACCAGGTGGACGGTCGGGCTCCAGCCGCCGGAACTGCCCAGCAGGTCGCAAGCGAGACGGGTGATCCGGGCGCCGTCGCGCCGCACCACATCGACGGACTCGACGGCCCGGCCGTGAACCGCCGCAATACAGGCGTCGACATGATGGCTGATGCCGGCCTGCGTCACGCGGGCGACCAGGCTCGCGTGCACGCTTGCGCGCGAGTCGATGACCGTCACGTCCTGAGCCCCAGCCTGTTTTGCGTCGATCGCGCTGCGGTAGGCATCGTCGTTGTTGGTGAAGATGGCCACGCGCCGTCCCGGCAACACGGCGTACTGGTTCGCATAGGTGCGAATCGCCGAGGCGAGCATGACGCCGGGCTTGTCGTTGTCGGCAAATACCAGCGGCCGTTCGATGCTGCCGGTCGCCATCACGACCTGCCGTGCGCGCAGCTGGACCAGACGCTGGCGCGGGAGCCCCGGCGCCGGGTCGGCCAGGTGGTCGGTGACGCGCTCGGCGATGCCGATCAGGTTGTGGTCGTAAACGCCGAATACCGTGCTGCGCGGCAACAGGCGAACGTTGGGCATTGATGCCAGTTCCGCGATGGTCTGCTGCGCCCATTGGGCTGACGCCAGGCCAGCGATCTCCTTGTGCTCCCACAACAGGGATCCGCCCAGTTCGGCCCGTTCGTCGGCCAGCACCACGCGCGCACCGCTGCGCGCGGCTGCCAGCGCAGCCGACAGCCCGGCGGCGCCGCTGCCGGCGACCAGCACATCGCAATGCGCGAATTCGACCGCGTAGTGGTCGGGGTCGCGCTCCAGCGGAGACACGCCGAGACCGGCCGCCTTGCGGATCTGGCTCTCGTAGAACATCCAGAGCCGGGGCGGCCACATGAAGGTCTTGTAGTAGAAACCCGAGGGCATCAGCCTGGAGAAGGTCTGATTGATGGCGCGCCAGTCGAACGCCAGTGACGGCCAGCGGTTCTGGCTGTGCACCTGCATGCCGGCCACCAATTCGACCATCGTCGCGCGCGTATTGGGTTCGGTCCGCGCTCCCAGGTGCAACTGCAGCAAGGCGCTGGGCTCCTCCGGCCCGGCGCTGTAGATGCCTCGGCGCCGGTGGTACTTGAAGCTGCGCCCGACCAGCGTGACGCCGTTGGCCAGCAGCGCCGACGCCAGCGTATCACCTGCCAGGCCCTGGTAGGGTTTGCCGTCGAAGTGGAAACCCTGCGGCTGATCGCGCACGACGCGCCCGCCCGATGGCAGGCGGAAGTCTTGCTGTGGGCTCATGCCGGAACCTCTGCACTTCGTGCTGCGGTGCGAGCCCCCTTCGGAGCGGCCGCGCGGGGGCTCATACGCCAACCTCCGCGCCTCGGGCCGACCGGACCTCGACCACTTCGTGGGTCTGCGTGTGGCGCATGATTTCGAGCACCTGCCGGCAGCCGTGGTTGTGGTGCCACCATTCGGCGTGGGCGCCGCAGGGATTGTCGCGCTCATAAACAAATTTCTGCCATTCGGCAACACCAGCGCCAAGCGCGGGAATCGTCGCGGCTTCGCGCAGGTAGGTGAATTCGGACTGGTCGCGCGGGCCGCAGAAAGGGCAGTTGAACAGTTGCATGGATGCTTCCTAGTGCCATTGGGCCGTCGGCCCGGCACCCTTGTCGTCGATCACCTTGCCGGTCTCGAAGCGCTCCAGCGTATGCGGCCGGTTCAGCGCATGCGGCGCATCGTGCGCGATGGTGTGGGCGAACACCCAGCCCGACGCCGGCGTGGCCTTGAAGCCGCCATAACACCAGCCGCCGTTGAGGTAGAAGTTGTCGATCGGTGTTTTGGAAATGATCGGGCTGCCGTCGAGCGACATGTCCATGATGCCGCCCCAGTGGCGCAACATGCGCACTCGTGAGAGGATAGGAAACATCTGCAGGCCGCAGGCGACGGCTTCCTGCAGGATCGGAAGATTGCCCTTTTGCGAGTAGCTGGGATGGAAGTCCAGGTCCCCGCCCATGACCATCTCGCCCTTGTCCGACTGGCTGACGTAGAAATGACCGGCGCCGTAGGTGATGACGGTGTCAATGACCGGCTTGAGTGGCTCGGACACGAAGGCCTGCAGCACGTGGCTCTCGATCGGCAGCTTGAGTCCTGCCAGAGCGGCGACGACGCCGGAATGGCCGGCGACAGCGATCCCGACCTGTCCCGCGCCGATGTCGCCACGGGTCGTGCGCACCGAAACGATCCGGTTGCCCTCTCGCGCGAATCCCTTGACCTCGCAGTTCTGGATGATGTCCACGCCCAGCGCGGACGCGGCCCGCGCATAACCCCAGGCGACGGCATCATGGCGCGCCGTGCCGCCGCGGCGCTGCATCAGGCCGCCGAAGATCGGAAAGCGCGCGGCGTCGGAACAGTCCAGATGCGGCACGAAGCGTGCGATCTCCGCGAGTGTCATCCATTCGCAGTCGATGCCGTTGAGCCGCATCTGGTTGCCACGGCGGAAATACTGGTCGCGCTGGCCTTCGGTATGGGCCAGGTTCAGCACGCCGCGCGGGCTGAACATCACGTTGTAGTTCAGTTCCTGCGACAACTGGTGCCACAGCTTGAGTGACCATTCATAGAAATGCGCGTTGTCGTCGAGCATGTAGTTCGAGCGCACGATGGTCGTGTTGCGGCCGGTGTTGCCGCCGCCGATCCAGCCCTTCTCGAGCACCGCCACGTTCTTGATGCCGTGGTTCTTGGCCAGGTAGAACGCGGTCGCCAGGCCATGTCCGCCCCCGCCGACGACGACGACGTCGTAATGCTTCCTGGGCTCAGGATTGCGCCAGGCCATCGGCCAGCCGGTATGGCCGCGCAACGCCTGCCGGGCCAGGGAAAAAACCGAATACTTCATGGAGTCAGTATCCCCGCGCAGTTCCGGGCGCCGCAACTGCAATTACGAAGCGAAAGAAAGAGTATCATAAATATTAATACACATGCCAAAATGATCTGCGATGTCCCGTTCCTGGAAACCGCGCGCCCCGGGTCCTGACCGGGCCGCAGCCTTGTCCATCAATGGGCTGGAGGCGGTGCTGGCTGTTGCCGCGACCGGCAGCATGTCGGCGGCTGCGCAGCGCCTTTCGTGCAGCCAGTCGTCGGTTTCGCAACTGGTGGCACAAGCCGAGTCCTTGTTGGGCTGCGCCTTGTTTGATCGCTCGCGTCGCCCTTTTCGCACCACCGTGGAGGGCAATGAGCTGACTCGGCAGGCGACACGTATCCTGCGTGACCTCAGCGCCTTGCCGCAGCAGGTCGCAGCCCTGAGCGAGTGCCCGTCGCTGCGCATGGCGATGATCGACTCCTTCGCCGACACGATTGGCCCCGACCTGATCCGATTTGCTGCGCAGCGCGCCGGCGATCTGTTCATCTCGCAGGGGCTGACCCCGGCGCACGTCAACGACCTGCAGGAGCGGCGCGTCGACATGGTGGTCTGCGGCGACGCGGTCGACGAATACGACGGATTGTTCCGGCTTCCCCTGCTGACCGAGAAATTCGTGCTGCTGCTGCCCGAAGCGAGCCGCTGGAATCCAGCCGCCGGCACGCTGGCCGACCTGGCCCGCATTCTGCCGTTCATTCGTTACAGCAGCCGTTCCACGACCGGCGCCATCGTCGAGCGCTACCTGCGCGTGGCACGGGTCCCGACCGGCAGGCGCATCGAGGTCGACAACGCGGACATGATGTGTGCGCTGGTGGCCAGCGGGGTCGGGTGGGCCATCACGACGCCGCTGCACATTTTGCAGGGCTTGCCGCGCTTGGGCGGCGTCGCGGTGCACAAGTTGCCGAACCCGACGCCGGAGCGGCAGGTCACCCTGGTCACGCGCGAGGGCGAGTGGGAGCAGACCGCAGCGCGGCTGGCGGCCGAGGCGCGCCGTCTGCTGGACGACAAGTACTTGCCGGAACTGCTCGGCAAGCTGCCGGAACTGGCCAGCGAGATCAGCGTCGCTCAGACGTGACCGGGCTCGATGGCGGGTTGGTCACCGTTTCGCGACGACTGCCGCGTCAGGGTTTTCCCCCGGTTTTACATCCATTCGGCTTTTCGGGACTGGTTTCGCTGGCTTGCCACACTATCATGTGCAAGAATAGTTTTACCGGCCGGCATGACATGGCCGGGCGCGTTTCCCTATGGCGCTCCACGACGCGCGGCGCACTATCAGGAGTCACTATGAACAGCATCAGTTTTTTGCGCCGGCAATGGCTTGGCGTATGCGCGGGCCTGGCTCTCTTGGCGGCAGGTGCGGCCTGGGCGCAAGTTGACACGATGGCCAGCATCAAACAAAAAGGCAAGATGGTCGTCGGCGTGAAGGCCGACTACAAACCCTACGGGTATACCGACCCGTCGGGCAAGATCGTCGGACTGGAGATCGACCTGGCCAACGATATTGCCCAGCGCCTTGGCGTGCAGATCGAACTGGTCCCCGTGGTGGCGGCCAACCGGATGGAGTTTGTCAAGCAGGGGCGCATCGACATGATGATCGCGACGATGGCCTTCCGGCCCGACCGCGCCGAAGTGGTGAGCATTCCGCAGCCCTTGTATTACGCTGGCGCCGCCAACGTGTTCGCCAAGAAGAGCGCGGGTCTGAAGAACTGGTCCGACCTGAAGGGCAAACCCATCTGCGGCATTCAGGGTGCGTATTACAACCGCCGCACCGGCGAGGAGTTCGGTGCCCAGATGGTCGTTTTCAAGGGCGTGACCGAGGCGATGGCGGCGCTGGAAGCCGGCAACTGCGTCGGAACCGTGTTCGACACCACCTATTTTGCCGGCCTGGCCGACGCCAAGTGGGCCGACTACGCGATGGTGTTGCCGTCGATCGATCCCGAGCCCTGGGGTCTGGGTGTACGCAAGGAAGACGCCAAGTTCACCGCCTTCATCAGCGACGTGACCAAGGAATGGCACAAGACTGGTTTCATCATCGGTCTGGAAAAGAAGTGGGGCATACCCACCTCGCCGTTCCTGCTCGAACAGCAGGCGAAATTCAAGTAGGTCGTGGCTCGGCTTGCGTGACCTGCGAAAGGCGTTCGGCATGCCCCTGAACCATCCGCCAACAAGGGGCGCTGTGGCGCATGCTGGCAGGGTCGGTTGGAGGCTGCGGCGTGGATGAGGTCGCGCCCTGGTTCAAATGGCTGCACGCGGCCAGCGGCATCAAACTGACGATCTTCTACGACAGCTACGACCGCGCGCGTTTCCTCAAGGGCTTTGCCACCACGCTGGAGCTCTCGGCCTATTGCCTTGTGCTGAGCCTGGCGCTGGGCGTGCTGACGGCATGGCTGGCCCAGTCACGCGCCGTGATCGTGCGCGGTTGCGCGAACGGATTCGTTCAGCTGTTCCGCAACACGCCGCCGCTGGTCCAGTTGTACTTCTTCTATTTTGCGCTCGGTCCGCTGTTGCCCAAGGTCGGTGGCATGCCGATGCTCGGGTCGATGGGATGGGCCGTGGTATCGCTGACGCTGCTGGAAGCGGCATTCGTTGCCGAGATCTTCCGTGCCGGCATCGAAGCCGTACCCAAGGCGATGACCGAGGCCGCCCACTCGCTTGGATATTCGCGCGCGCAGATTTTCCGGCTGATCGTTCTTCCGCTGGCGCTGCGGGTCACGATGCCGGCCATGACCAACAACCTGGTGAACCTGGTCAAGACGACGACGCTGGCCTACGCCATCGCGGTGCCAGAGCTGCTGTACATGTCGGCCCAGATCTGGTCGGAACAGGTCAACGTGCCGGAGATGATGGTCGTCTTGCTGATCACCTATGTGGCCATCGTCGGTGTCATCACGCAGCTCATGCACCGGCTCGAGATCCGGTTGCGGGTTCCGGGATTCGGACAATGAACAAGCCCGGTGTCCGTTTCGACGTGATGTTGCCGTTGCGCCTGCGCGCGCAGCAACCTTGGACCGGCGACCGTTCCAGCGGGGGCTCGCTGTTCACCTTGCGTACCGGCGCATGGCTGCTGGTCATACTGGTCACCTCGGTGGCGGTGGCGCAGGTGCAGGCGCGCGATCCCAACGCCAGTGTGCTCGACCTGCTCATCAAGTGGACGCCGCTGCTGGCCCAGGGTTTCGGCTTCAACCTGCTGATCAGCGCGATGGCGATGCTGGTCGGCACGGTGGCGGGCCTGCTGCTCGGTTTCGCGCGCATGTCGCTGCTGGCGCCAGTGCGCGGAACCTCCTGGATCGTGGTCCAGTTCTTCCGTAATTCGCCGTGGCTGGTGCTGCTGTTCTTCGTCATGTTCCTGCTGCCGTTCGAGTTTCGGATCGGCGCGCTGACGGTACCGTTTCCCGACTGGATCAAGGCGACACTGGGCCTGGCGCTTCCGATCATGGCAAATTTTGCCGAGATCGTGCGTGGCTCCGTGCAGTCGATTCCGTCTGCGCAGTGGGAGGCGGCTCGCTCGCTCGCGTTCTCGCGGCGCCAGACCTTGTGGCAGATCATCCTGCCGCAATGCGTCAAGCGCATGTTGCCGCCGTGGATGAACTGGTACGCCATCCTGACCATGGCCACAACGCTGGCCTCGATCGTCGGTGTCAGCGAAGTCATGACGATCGTCGGGCGCGTCACCGCCGCCGAGGGGCGCACCGACCTGCTGATTCCGATCTACAGCTATGTCTTGCTGTGGTTTTTCATCTACTGTTATCCGATCGCGCTCTGGACCCAGCGGCTAGAGTCGCGATTCGCCGAACGCTGAAGCGGGAGCCCCATGGACCTTGACCTTGACCTTGACCCACTCCCGCACCTGAACCTGCACGGTTTCGCGCTGCAGCGTCATGCGCGCGTCATCGACGGGCCGGTCGAGGCAATCGACGAGGTGGTGTCGTGACCACGACGCATTCCATGGAGCCCCTGGTCCGGATCATCGACGTGCATAAGGCGTTCGGTGCGGTGGGTGTCTTGCATGGCGTATCGCTGACGGTACACGCGGGCGAGGCGGTTTGTGTCATCGGACCGTCGGGGTCGGGCAAATCGACACTGCTGCGCTGCATCAATGGCCTGGCAGGCATCGACAAGGGCGAAATATTCGTGGGTCCGCACGCGGTGCACCAATTGCACAAGGACACGGAGATGATTGCCTTGCGCAAGGATGTGTCGATCGTCTTTCAGCAATACAACCTGTTCCCGCACAAGACCGCGCTGGAGAACATCATGATGGCACCGGTCCAGGTCTTGCGCCAACCTCGGGATGAAGTCGAGGCACGCGCGCACGAGTTGCTGAAGAAGGTGCGTCTTGCGGGCAAGGAAAGCAGTTATCCAGGTGAGTTATCGGGTGGGCAGCAGCAGCGTGTAGCGATTGCGCGCGCGCTGGCCATGCGTCCGCGGGTGATGCTGTTTGATGAGGTCACGGCAGCGCTCGATCCGGAGACCCGCAAGGAGGTGCTGCTCACGATCCGCCAGCTGGTCGAGGAAGGGCTGACGTCGATCCTGGTCACGCACGAGATGGCGTTTGCGCGCGAGATTTCGCACAACGTGTATTTCACCGACCATGGCGTCATCGTCGAGCATGGCGCACCCGAGCAGATCTTCGGCAATCCGCAGCAGGCGCGCACGCGCGAATTCCTCGAACAGGTGGTTTGATGCGGCAAACCTGCAGCAACTTTGTCGCGCGAAAAGCCCGAATCCTTGCCTGATTAGCAACGAAGTTCAGGAAGCTCATCCTGTGAGCCTGTCGGGTTGGAATATGGGCGCAACGATCTTGAAGGAGATGCGCCACGGGAATCAACAAGGTTCAGTTTCAAAAGGGACTTTCGATTGTCGCGTTCATGGCGCAGTACGAAACCGAGGAGCAATGCACGCGGCGCTGGCGGCCTCGAGGCGCATCAGGTCCGCACAGCTTCAACCGACACCGAAGCCCGTAGCCCGAAGCGCGGCCAAGGCTGCATCCAATTGAGACAGCTTGGACTCGTGGCCAAGATCAAGCAGCCTGTGCGCTCTTGGGTCATGGCCTGGTCGCGCATGGCATCAATGATGGTCAGCTTGATTGCCACACGCGGGGGCAGTGCTACCACCTGCTGGCCGCGCTTGGCTTTTGCCGGGTTGCGGCAGCAGGAAATTCGAGCCTGGCCCATTTCAATGATGTCGCGTGCGGCGCGCGACGCATGGCGCAGACCGCAGCGCATCTGGTCGAGCACGACATCCCGCACGTGACGGTGCGCCAGTCGGGAACTGCCTGGTGCTGGACAGCGTGTACCGGCGCACCGACGGCGAGCCGGTCTTTGTGGAAGTACCCGCGCCAACCGACGAGTAGTTACAGGCGCTGCTGCACATGATCATCACCCGGCTGATAAAGCTGCTGACCCGGCGCGGCGTGAGGCTCATCGAGGAGGAGAAGGAGGAGGGTAAGGTGGCCCGAGGGGCCCGCACAGCAGGGTCGCCCAGCCCGCGCGGCTTGCTTGGCGTGCTTCACGCAATGCGCGCTTCGTGCGTTTAAGGCGATGCACTTAAAATGAGAGTGGCGACCACCATCTACCTTGACGTGTGTTGCTGCAACAGGCCGTTCGACAGCCAGATAGAAACGCGGGTGCGCCTTGAAACGGAAGCCAAACTCTGTCTTCAGGAAATGGCAAAAGAAGGAAGGGTCGGGCTGGCGTGGTCATACGTTCTGGACTATGAGAACGGGCTTAGCCCGCTGCCCGGCAGACGCGATGCGATAGCGGTGTGGCGCGACATCGCGCCGCTGTGTGTTGAACCTGGCGCTGCAGTGGCTGACCAGGCAAGTCTGCTGGTGACGACGTATGGACTCAAAGGTTTCGACGCCTTGCATGTGGCGTGTGCCGTCACTGCTGGTGCCGAATTGTTTATGACAACCGACGACTTTATATTGAAGAAGTTGAAGTCGTTCTCGCTTCTGAAAACGGTGACCCCGATTGAAGCCCTGAGCATTTTGGAGCAATGGTATGAAAGCTGAAACCGAAGTCAAAACTGCCGGTATGCGTGCCTTGATGGCCGCGTTAGGGGCTGTGGAGGCAGAGCGCTTTGTGATGCTGATGCAACGTGAACGCTTTGATTGCACCGCTTGGCGCAAAGAGGGGCTGCCTGAAACAACGGTGCCTGAACTACATGAGGCGGCGGCTTTGGCCTGGCGTGCCAGAGGGTCGCTGGGCTAAAAAAATGAACGCAATCGCCCGCGAACTTGGCGAAGCGATCAAAGCCCCCAAAACAGGGCAATTTGTCACTTGCAGACAGATTCGACCTGTGGGCACATCAGCATAGGGAAAAAGGCGAGCAGAAGGGCCAGATTCTGCTGCTACAAAAGCTCCTGACAAAGCGTTTTGGAGCACTGCCCACTGAACTGGTTTCTAAAATCGGCGCAGCGCCTATTGAACAGATTGATGCATGGGTCGATAGACTGCTCGACGCCAAAAGTCTGGAAGACATATTCAAAGAGTAGCAGCAAGAGGGGGCGCCCCAAGGCGCAGGGAATCTACCCGCTACCATTGAACCTGCCTCCAGCTGGCATTTGCTGATTGGCTTCGCGCAGCAAGGCAACTGCGCCGTGCCGCCAGCGTGCTGACTGTCGCGTCTTACGCCCTCGTTGCTGGCGCCAGCACCAACTCCATCAGCCGTGCGAGCGCGCCGTCGGATTGTCCCAATTGCGCGACCAGCGCCACGATCTCGCCTGCCCTTGCCGAACCGATGACCGGGTTGGCGAGTCCGAAGAACTTATCCAGTATTTCGCCCTCGGTCAGCGCATTCTCCAGGTTGCCGCGCGGCTTGGCCGGTTCGGAGTCGTACTGCACGCCGCTGTGCAGGTCGACCCGGACATGGGCCCAGCGCTCGGCCGGGAACACGTCGTTGTAGGGCGCGTGTTCGCGTAGCAGCATCGACGTGGACAGGTGCTGCGTCAGCGGATCGGCGAGCGCGGCGTCGGCGACCTCGACCGCGCCCAGCGTTCCATGGCGCAGGACCGACGCGACCGAGAACGGCAGGCTGTATCGCGCCTCCCCGGTGGTGGCTGGAATCCGTGTCGCCAGCCGACAGGCTTCATGGAACGACCAGACCTCGATCGATGCGATGTCTTTTGCCTGGAAGCGGTGCTTGCGCGCCAGTTCCATGGCCGCCTCGACCGCCGGCTGGGCCCAGCGGCAGACCGGGTAGGGCTTGAAGTATCGCTCCAGTATCCGCCATTTTTCACCGAGATCGGCCCAGATCGACGCGACCGCGTCGGACTCGATCGTCAGCGCTGGCGCGCCGCTGAACCCGCTCTGCGCAAGGAAGGCGGCGCTGACGCCAGTCATCGCGCCCCAGCCTGAGCCGTCCTTGACCATGGTCGGGAAATCGATGCAACGCATCATCTGGCTGCGCGGACCGTGGTATTCGGCGATACCCATGGCGTCACGTGTCTGCTGCGCGTCGAGCGCCAAGCTGCGCGCGCACAGCACGGCACAGGCAATCGCGTTCCATGCGCCCGAGGTACGGTAGTCGCAGGCCGTGGCGTGCAACGCAATTCCTGCGCGGGTCGCGATCTTCTACCCGATCACGATCTGGGTCAGGAACTCGCGACCGGCCATGGTCTGCAAGGCGGCCGAGAGTTCGAGCAGGCTTTGGAACCGGGGAGGCCGCCGTCGTGCAGCAGCATTTCGCAGTCGGCAACGATGGCCGGGCCGTTGACCGCCGCCATCGTTGGAACTTTGCAGTGGTGCAGCGCACGCCGGACCATGGCCAGCGCTGCCCCACGCCGGGAAACTCCGGATGCCACAGCCACCCAGCCACCCCTACACTGCCCCCATGAGCAGCACCGAAAAGAAGATCCCCCCAAACGTCAGCGCCGAGGCCGCACAGTTGCTGGAGCGTGCCTACGCCCTCGACAGCGAAGAAAAGTCGCGCGCCTTGTACCGCGACTGGGCCCAGACGTACGACCAGACCATGTTGCAGGGGCTCAACTACCAGTCGCCGGCCACCGTGGCGGACCTGTTGTCGCGCCATCTGGCAAACCGGCAGGGCGCGGTGCTGGACGTCGGTTGCGGCACCGGGCTGGCGGGCCAGAGTCTTTCAGGTTATGGCTTCCAGGTCATCGACGGGCTGGACGTGTCGCCCGAGATGATGCAGGTGGCCGCGCGCCGGGGCGTCTATCGCCACTTCCTGCAGGCCGACCTGCACGCCAGGCTCGACATTCCCGATGCCGCGTACGACGGCGCACTGGGCTGCGGTATCTTCACCCATGGCCACGTGGATGCGCGTTGCCTGGACGAGTTGTTCCGTGTGCTCAAGCCGGGCGCGCCGTTTGCTTTCACGGTCAAGCTCGAAGTATTCGAACCGTTGGGTTTCAAGGACACGCTGGCCCGCCTGGTGCAGGCCGGCCGCATCCGCGAGTTGTTCTTCACGCACGACAGGCACTACAGCACCTCGGCCCAGCCGGACGGTGTGTTCTGCGTTTACGCGGCGGCTTGACGCGGGGCGGCTGGCGCAAGCAGCCAGGGTGCTTCAGGGGGTGAGTTTTTGTTGCAGGCCCGCACAGTGGTCCTTGAGGGGCACGGCAGCCGTGCGCCATAGCTGGTCGGCGTGCAGGCGCTGCGGGTCCACCGTGTTGCCCGTCACTTCCAGCACGACGCGAGTGTCCAGCGTGCGAGGCAGGTGGGTGGGTACACCGGTTGCGCGCAGCACATGGGCTGAGCCGGCGATCAGCAACACCGTCTTGCCGGGCTGCGCCGCACCGGTGATCGTGGCCGCCATGGCGGCGTCACGGGCGATCTGGATGCGGGTCATCGGGGCGATCTGGCTGGCGGGCAGCAAGTCACAGTGGCCGCTGCGGATATCGTCGCGCTGTTGTTCAAGCGCTGCTGTGGCCAGATGACGGTCCCAGGCCTCTTCGGCCATGGCGGAGCGCATGGCGCTGCGCGGCAAGTTGGCTCCGAGTACAGGCGCACCGTGGCGCACGGCGGCCATCACGGCCGGCCCGTAGTGGGCCCAGTTCCAGCCCGACTGGTTCCATGCCAAGGCGGCCCGTACCTCCGCCTCGGTGGCTGCCGCTGACAAGCCGGCGGTGGAGCGGCCCTGTTCGGCCATTTCGAGGGCCAGCGCGGCCAGGCTGCCGCGGCGCGCGAGTTCGGTAACGGCGGCTTGTTGCAGGGCCTGGTGTTCGGGTGCATCGTGCTGTTCGCCGATCAGCACCACATCGCTTGGCAGGAGCGCATCCATGCGCTGGACCATGCCCCCGGGGAGAGCGGCGCAACCGTGCAGGAGGAGGAGTGTCAATGTGGCCGTGAGCCAGCGACCCGTCCTCGTCCACCGTTCTGCTGCTGCGATGGCGGACTCCACGGGGCAGATGCCAGTCGCCGGGTCAGTGCACCACGACCGGGTTTTGCGCCAGCTCGGCATAACCTTCGAGCGTGCCTTCGACCTCTTCCTGGGTCGGCGTACGTACCTGCCAGGCGGCGATCTGTTGCTGGAACAGTTCAGCCCAGGAGCCATCGAGGTACACCTCCTTGCCGGCGCGCTTGTCGATGATCTCGAAGCCGTGCCGCGCCATCACGGGTACGGGTTTCTCGGACGCTTGCACGGTAGGCAGGGTGTTGCTGCCGACCTCCGGGGCATTGGCCAGCATGTGGGTCACGGAAAAAGTCTCGGAGTCGTAGAGCGTATGCATGGCGTATTCTCCCTGAAGTGGCATTCCCTGACAGGTTGCAGCGGCATCGGCGTTTTTCAAGTGGCCGTGTCGCCGGCGGGTCAGGGCGGCGCCGTGGCGCGCCACTGCTGGTCGACGAAATCGCCATTGGACTGGGTGATGAGGATACGTGCCGGCAGATAGGACAAGGCGGGTGCAAGCCAGATCTCGACTTTCTGGTCGTATTCCCGGCGCGGCGCGCGGGTGAACTTGAGCGTGGCCAGCTCCCCGCCGGGCAGATGGAGTGTCTCTGGCACGTCCGCCACGAATGTCCACGGTTCGGCGGCACGGGTGCCCACAGCCTGCAGCGTGACGGTGGTACCGGCCGGGTACCGATCCGGTTCGCCAGCCACCATTGCGGCGAGCTGCATGAACACGCTGAGCTGGTCTTGTGCGCCCGGCAACAGCGCCGCTTCCGGTGTGTTGGCACTGAAAGTGACGCGGCCCCGATCGCGGTCGAAGTGCGCAGCGAGTTCGGACCGAAAGCGGTCCGAATAGCGGGTGGGCGCCAGGCCGTCGCCCGTGAGTCGCCCCGTGCTGGACCACATGCGTGAGCCGATGAACAGGGCGTTGAGTTCCAGCCGGGCCTGGTAGGTGCTGCCATCGTGCAGCCAGACCAACTCGCCCATGGCCTGGTAATTCAGCTTGGAGCGTTGGCCGGTGGCATTGAACTTCAAGCGCACGGAACCGGGCACGGCATAGTTGCGTGGCACCTGCGCGAGGTCCCGCGTCAAGGGGGTGGTCGCTTCCGCAGGCACCGCGGCCACGGGTGCCGGCGGCACCACCGGCGGGAGTGGCTCCACACTGGCCTGCGCCACGGAGGCGGCTGGTTCTGGCGCCGCTGCTGCTGGTTGCGGCATCGGTTCCTGCGCGGATGGGGGCGCGGTGGCAGGTGCCGGTGCTGCCATTGTGGATTCCACCGGCGTAGCCGCTGCAGGTGTGCGCGGCGCAGGCGCTACGGCGGAACGTGCTGCGGGTACCGGCGCGGCCGGTGCATTCGCCTTGATCTGCAGGACACGGGTGCTGAACACGCGCGGTCCGGTGCGCGCGTCGGGCGCCAGGCTCGATGCGGTGTTGCGCACCACCACCGCATGCGCCAGCAAGACGCCAGCGCTCAGAATGAGCAGGGTGCGCAGCGGGATCGGTCCGGGTGCCGGGGTCATCTGCAATACACTGTTTCCATGAAACTCGCCACCTACAAAGACGGATCGCGGGACGGCCAGCTGGTGCTGGTCTCGCGAGACCTGGCCACGGCGCATTATGCGACCGGCATTGCCGTGCGCATGCAGCAGGTGCTGGATGACTGGAACTTCCTCTCGCCGCAGTTGCAGGACCTGTACGAGACCCTGAACCACGGCAAGGCGCGCCACGCATTTCCATTCGATGCGCGCCAATGCATGGCGCCGCTGCCACGGGCCTACCAGTGGGCCGACGGCTCGGCCTACCTGAACCATGTGGAGTTGGTGCGGGCAGCGCGCAATTCCACGGTTCCCGAGAGTTTTTACACCGACCCCCTGATGTACCAGGGGGCCAGCGACGAGATGCTCGGCCCTTGTGACGACGTGGTGTGCGCCTCCGAAGCCTTTGGTATCGACTTCGAGGCTGAAGTGGTCGTGATCACGGCGGACGTGCCCATGGGCGCCTCGCCCGACCGCGCGCTGGAGGGCATCCGTCTGGTGGCGTTGGCCAACGATGTGAGCCTGCGCAACCTGATTCCGGCCGAGCTGGCCAAAGGATTCGGATTCGTGCAAAGCAAACCGGCCACGGCCTTCAGCCCGGTGGCCGTGACACTGGACGAACTTGGCGACGCATGGGACAAGGGCCGCCTGAGTCTGACCCTGCAATCGAGCTGGAACGGACGCAAGGTGGGCATGTGCGAGGCAGGACCCGAGATGACTTTCCACTTCGGGCAACTGATCGCGCACCTGTGCAAGACGCGCAACGTGCGGGCCGGCTCCATCATCGGGTCTGGCACGGTCAGCAACAAGGGCTTGGAGATCCAAGGCCGCATGGCCTGGCCCAAGGGGTATAGCTGCATCGCCGAAAAACGCGCCATCGAAACCATCCAGGATGGCAAGCCGGCCACCGGGTTCATGCAGTACGGCGACACCATCCGGATCGAGATGAAGGGTCGGGATGGCCAGTCCATCTTCGGCGCCATCGACCAGCAGATTGCGGCGTCTGGCAAACCCGCAGGCCGCACGTTGCACGCCTGACAGGCCCTCAACCCTGCGGCAACTGGTGGATGAACTGCTTGAGGCCGCGCAGCAGCATTTCCACCGCCACCGCCACCAGGATCAGGCCCATCAGCCGCTCGACGGCGATCACGAAGCGCTCACCCAGCACCTTCTGGATGCGTTCTGCCAGCACCAGCACCACCGCGCACACCAGCATGGTGACGCACAGCGCCGCGATCCATTCCATGCGCCGGTCCGGCGCCTCGGACACCAGCAGCATGACCGTGGCGAGCGCCGACGGACCGGCCAGCGCGGGAACCGCCAGCGGCACGATCAGCGGTTCGCCCAGCATCACCGGTGTTTGCGCCTCCGGTTGCGGAAATACCATGCGCAGGGCGATCAGAAACAGGATCACGCCACCGGCAATCTGGAGCGACAGTCCGCTCAGATTCATGACCCGCAGGAAGGCGTCACCCACGAACATGAAAGTCAGCAGCAGCAGAAACGCGATCGACACCTCGCGCACGATCACCCTGGAGCGGCGCTCGGGCGCCACGTTGCGCAGGGCGTTGGCGAAAATCGGGATGCTGCCGAACGGGTCGGTGATCAGCAGCAGCAGGACAGTGGCAGAGGCAAAGGTGTAGGACATGGCGGCGACCGGCGCAACACAAGGGTGTTGCCCGGGCCGTCAGGATATCAGGGCACGGCGCGGCCGGGCTCAAATCCGGGAGGCTGTGCCCTCGCGCTCGAATTTGTCCTGGCAGGAAATGCACCGCAAAGCCTGCGGGGTTGCCTGCAAGCGTGCCAGTGCGATCAGCGCGCCGCAGTCCATGCAGTCACCGTACACCCCGGCGTCCAGGCGTTTGAGAGCGGCATCGACCTGGCTTAACGCGGCGGACTCGTGTTCGTCGAGTGCAAATTCGATTTCGCGTTCGGTTGCGCGTTGGGCCCGGGTGTCCTCCGGCTCACCGAAGTGCTCGGCCGATGCCTGGGCGCGACCCACCTCGCCACCACGCAGCTGGGCGAGTTGTCCGAGCAGTTCGGTGCGTTGACCCTCGAGTGCGAGTTTGAACACCTGTGTCTGTTGTTTGTTCATGTCCGGTCCTTGTGATGAAGCTGCCTTCATCATGCCCCCTGGCAAAGGGGCTTGCTTTGATGGATGTCAATTTGCACTCCGTGTACTCGGGACCTGCGCGGAGTGGCCCGCTGCGCTGGGGCAATCACCATTTTTACGATGGGATAATTTGAGCAATGCCATTTGTGTCAAGGCCGCTGAACGCATGTCGGTGGGCACCCGTTCCCTTCCCCATGTTGCTCTCGATGAGCCGGCCACCAGCATGGATGCTCTCAAGCCAACAACTTTTTAACTCCCTGAAGGAACACCCATGAAAACCCCACAATGGCTGACCATCGCCGCACTCGCTTCCAGC
>JAYVRP010000547.1:0-1749 GCA_043776215.1 Rhodoferax sp.
TGGCCATCGGTGTGATCGCCATCCTGGGGACCAACACCCTGTCCACCGTGGTCGCGATCGCGGTGGTGTATTCACCCATTTTCGCGCGCCTGATGCGGGCGCCCACCCTGGTGCTGCGCGGCGCCGACTACGTGCACGCCGCACGCAGCTTTGGCGCCGGCGACCTGCGCATCATCGTGCGCCACATCATGCCCAACCTGATGAGTGTGATCCTGGTGCAGGCCAGCCTGTCGCTCTCCACGGCCATCCTGCTGGAGGCCAGCCTGTCGTTTCTGGGCATCGGCGCGCAGCCGCCGGCCCCTTCGCTCGGGCGCATGTTGTCCGAAGGGCGTGAATACATGTTCATGGCGCCGTGGGCCAGCATTTTTTCCGGGCTGGCGATCCTGCTGGCGTCGCTGGGCTTCAATCTGCTGGGCGACGGGCTGCGTGATCGGCTGGACCCGCGCCTGCGCGGGATCGATTGAGGCGTGGCACCGGCAACACGCGCGAAGGGAGCATCCATGCACTACGAGATTTTTGGCGGAGCGATGTCGGGTACCAGCCTCGACGGTGTGGATGTCGTGTTGGCCGGTTTCGCGGGTGCGGTCGGCGAGGTGTCGGATACGGGCGTGAAGGTGCTGGCCCATGTGCATGTGCCCTATCCGGCCGACCTGCGGCAACAGGTGATGGCCATCTGCCACGGGCAGGCGCTGACCTTGCCGCAGCTCGGTGTGATCGATCTCGCCATTGCGCGCCAGTACGTGGTGGCGATCCAGGCGGCGCTGGTGCAGGCGGGGCTGGAACCGTCACGTGTCGTGGCCGTGGGAGTGCACGGGCAAACCGTGTTCCACCAGCCTCTGGGCGACGACCGCTTCACCCTGCAGATCGGCGACCCGAACACCATCGCCGTTGGTGCCGGCGTGCCGGTGGTGGCCGATTTTCGCCGCCGCGACATGGCGCTGGGCGGCCAGGGTGCGCCACTGGCCCCGGGCTTTCATGAGCACTGGTTCCGCCACGCCACGACCACCCGTGTGGTGCTCAACGGCGGCGGCATTGCGAACATTACGGCGCTGGTGCCCGGCGAGCCCACTTACGGTTTCGACACCGGCCCGGCGAATGTATTGATGGACGGCTGGTGTGCCCGCCAGACCGGCCACGCGTTCGATGCGGACGGGCAGTGGGCCCGCAGTGGGCGGTTACTGGCGCCTTTGCTGGGGGCCATGCTGGCCGAGCCGTACCTGCAGTGGCCGTACCCCAAGAGCACCGGGCGGGAACTTTTTCACCTTGCGTGGCTGCAGATGCAGTTGTCTGCCAGCGGATGCGCGGGTGCGGCTGATGCCGACGTGATGCGCACCCTGCTGGAGTTCAGTGCCCGCACCGTGGCCGATGCGGTGGGTCGCGTGGGCGCTGGCGCAGGCGAGTTGTACGTGTGCGGCGGGGCTGCCATGAACGGTTTCTTCATGCAGCGACTGGCCGAGCTGTTGCCGCGCTGGACGGTGCAGAGCACGGCGGCGCGCGGCATCGCGCCCGACCAGGTCGAAGCGATCGCCTTTGCCAGCTTTGCGCGGCGCACCGTGCACGGCCTGCCGGGCAATCTGCCCTCGGTTACCGGCGCACGGCGGGCCTGCATCCTGGGAGCGCTGTATGCCGTCTGACGGGCAGGGTGCCGTGCATGAGCAGCACATCCTCGAATGCTGGCACCAGAATGCCGCGCCGTGGTCGGATGCGATCCGCAACCGGGAGATTGCCAGCCGTGTGCTGGCGACCAAC
>JAYVRP010000548.1:0-1749 GCA_043776215.1 Rhodoferax sp.
GCCATACACCATCAGCAGGAACTCGAACATCAGCAACCAGCGCCGCGAGGGCCGTGCGCCGGGAGTGCGCAACGCGTCAAGCCGGGTCTTGATCCACCCTCCCAGCGCGAAAAAAATGGTGGCCGTCAGGATCAGCCACGGTACGGCTTTCTCGAACCGCGCCTCGCCGGTCCACAACAACAACACGCCGCCGAGCAGGCCCCCGGCAAAAGACACCACCAGGTGTGCCCGCACGTCCTGGCGCATGTCGCGCAGTTCGGTACGGTAGGCTGCCAACGCCGTCACGTTGCCCGGCATCAGCGCGATCCAGTTGGTGATGTTGGCCGTCAGCGGGGGCAGGCCGGCGGCGATGAGCAGCGGAAAGGTCAGAAAACTTGATCCACCGGCGACTGCGGTGACACCGCCGGCCACCAGGCCACCGGCAAACAGGACCAGCAATGTGGCGACGTCCAAGGGGTGGCCCGATTCAGGGATTCAGGGATTCAGGCGTAGCAGCGCCATCATCGGGGCTTCGCGCGGCTGGGTCCGGGTTGCGCATGCCTTGCAGCACCAGGGCACACGCGTCCTCCCAGCGCTGATGTGCGCCTGACCTGTGCAGGTGGTCCAGCCCGGATGCCGTGAAGGTGCCGCGGGTTCCGATTTCGCGCGCCAGTGCGCGCAAGGGTGTCTGTCACACCGACCACGACGATGCGGCAGGCGTCGAGCACCGCCTGGTTGTCCGGGTGCCGCACGGCGTCGTATTGCTGTTCCAGTGCCCGGGATGGCGCTTCGCCGCGTGGCGACAAATGCAATCGGTGCGGGGGCCACACGCGCGCCAGCGCGGTGGCGAGTGCACCCACCCCGATGAAACCGACGTCCCGGTCCGCCTTGCGGGATGGGCTGGGGTGCGTGCGCGGAGGGTTTGGCATGGCCCTGAAGGTTACAGGTCTTTGACCAGCCGCAGTGCGTCGTAGATGGCGGCATGTGTGTTGCGGGCCGACACCGCGTCGCCGATACGGAACAACTGGAATCCGCTGTGACCGTCGCCCCGGGGCTGCGGCCGGCCGGCCAGCAGGGCGATGTAGTCCACCGCACCGGTATTGGAGGACTGCGCCTTGAGCTCCAGGTACAGGTCGTCCAGTGGCCGCGTGCCGTTGTTCACCACCACCTGGTCCACGCGCCGCTCCTTGCGCACACCACCGTAGTCGCTGCCGACAATGGCCAGCAACGCGTCGCCGTCGCGCTGCACCGACTCGAGCCGGAACGTGACCGTGAATGTGACGTCCAGCCTTTGCAGGCTGCGCATGTAGGGCACCAGGTTCATGGCCATCACCTCGGGGGCGAAAGAGCGGTCCGGCGTCATGACCTCGAGCCGCGCGCCACTGTGGGCGATGACCTCGGCCGCCTGCAGGGCCGGGTGGTCCCCCGCGTCATCGAACAGCAGCACGTTGCGCCCGGGTTTCACGTCGCCGCCGAGGATGTCCCAGCTCGACACAACGAGTTCGTTGCCGGCGCGCAGCACGTCCGTGTGGGGTAGTCCTCCGGTGGCGATGATGACCACCTCGGGTGCTTCGGCCAGCACGGTCGGACCATCGGCCAGGGTGTTGAAGCGGAACACGACGCCACGTTCCTCGCAGCGCGCCATGCGCCAATCGATGATGCTCATCATCTCGCGCCGGCGCGGGCTCAATGCGGTCAGGCGGATCTGCCCGCCCGGTCGGGGCGCCGCTTCCAGCACGAGCACGGAGTGCCCGCGTTCGGCCGCCACGC
>JAYVRP010000549.1:0-1748 GCA_043776215.1 Rhodoferax sp.
TGTCAGTCTTCGTTGGCGCAGGGCCAGGACCGCGGGGCCTTGAGGCCCTTGGGAAGCACCGTTATCGCGTCGCCGCAGGCGGCATCGACCTGGACTTGCGTCAGCCCTTGCACCAGCGACAGGTCCACACCGCCAATGCGCGTCAGGAACAGGCGCGCCTGTTGCAGGTTGACGCCTGCCATTTTGGCCCGCGCCAGGTTGCTGCGTGACAGGTCCGCCCCGGTCAGGTTGGCGCCTGCCAGCACCGCACCCACAAAGTTCGTGCGCGGGAATTCCGCCTTGGTGAGGACAGCCCCCGTAAGGTCGGCCTCACTGAAGTTCGACCGCCCCATTTCCGCCTTGCTCAGGTCAGCGCGCACGAGTTTGGCTTTGCTGAGGTTGGTGCGGTAGGCACTGAGCTGCACCAAACGGGCCCCACTCAAGTCCGCACCGCTCAGCCGCACGCGGTCCAGGCTGGCCCGTGTCAGATCGGCGCCGGTCAGGATGGCCGACGCAAGGTCGGACCCGTCCAGATCGGTGCCGCCGAGTTTGGCACCTGTCAAGTTGGCCTGGCGCAGGATCAAGCGGTGTTTTTCGCAGCCAGACCAGTCCACGCCGGCCGCAGGCGCATCGGTGCAGCCCGCCAGAGCGGCCCATGGCGCGAGCAACAGAAACATCCCCAGCGCGGCTGCGCGCGGGGTGGGCATACAGTGGGATGAAGCCTGTACCTGCATAAGTGCCATCTTACCTGCGTGATCGACTCGCTGCAGCTTGACTTGCCAAGACACTGCCCACCCGCCATACTGCCTCCATGGGTCCGGCCTGGCGCAAAGAACAACGCAATCAGCTGCTGGCACGGCGCATGGCCGTCTCGCTACTGGAGCGCCGGCACAAAAATGGCGTGATCACCGAGCAGCTGCTGCAGGCATTTCCCATGCAGCCAGACACCATTGTCGGGTTGTACTGGCCCTTCAAGGGCGAGTTCGATCCGCGTTTTCTCGTGCGCGCCTGGCGCGCCGCCGGCGTGCGGGCCGCGTTGCCTGTGGTGGTGCAAAAAAATGCTCCGCTGGAGTTCCGCGAATGGTGGCCGGGAGTGGCGACGCGCAAGGGCGTCTATGACCTGCCGGTTCCTTTGGACACCGAGGTGCTGCAGCCCGACCTGTTGTTGATTCCACCCGTCGGCTTCGATGCGCGGTGTTTCCGTCTCGGGTATGGCGGTGGATATTACGACCGGACTCTGGCCGCGATGCAAAAGATGCCGCTCAGGGTCGGTGTGGCGTTCGAACTCTCACGCATGGAAACCATCCATCCGCATCCCCACGACATTCCGATGGACGTGATCGTGACCGAAAGCGGCCTGCATTACGCCGGAAACTGAAGGAAATCCGCAAGAAAGGGCTCCCATTGGCCTGATGTTCGCTTAGTGATCTTTTCGCAATTCATGACACCGTTCGTCCCGAGCCTGTCGAAGGGCTGCAGGCTTCGACAGGCTCGGGACGAACGGTTTGGTGCGTGTCACGAATTCCGAAAACCTCCATAGCTGCCGCTGCCCCGGTGCAGCACGCGGTCGCTGCCCAGAACATCGCCAGACTCCAGCTCGCCTTGCCGCCGCACCCGCGCACACACCCGCGCACACACCGGCGCACACACCAGCGCGAAGTCGATGCCTGTCAGCGCCAGCAATTTGTCCAGTCCGTCCATCGCGAAGCAACTTTCCTGGAGGTTGTCGATGCGGTAAGGCGTGCGCATCACGAGGGCGTCCAATGCGC
>JAYVRP010000550.1:0-5570 GCA_043776215.1 Rhodoferax sp.
CACTGCCGAAGACGTCAAGTTCTCGATCGAAACCATCCGCGACAACCACCCGTTCAGGACCATGTACGGGCCGGTCAACGCAGTCACCATCAGCGACGCACACACCGCCATCGTGCGCCTTTCCGAGCCCCATCCGGCGCTGTTGCTGGCCATGTCGACCTCGCTCACACCGATCCTGCCCAAGCACATCTTCGGCGACGGCACCGACGTCAAGATCCATCCGCGCAACGGCGCGCCGGTGGGTTCGGGGCCGTTCAAGCTGGTCGAGCACAAGCAGGGCGAACACATCATCATGGAGCGCTTCGAGCGTTTTTTCATGAAAGACCAGCCCCGGCTGGACCGCATCATCGTGCGGCTGTTCAAGGATCCCAGCAGTCTGCTGTTGGCTTTCGAGCGTGGCGAGGTCGATGTGCACCAGGGCCTCACCGATCCACGCGAGGTCGAGCGCGTGCAGAAAATTCCTGCTGTGCAAGTAGTGAAGGGTGCCGCACCTGCTGTCGGTCCCCTGATCTGGCTGGCCTTCAATATCAAGAGTCCCAAACTCGCCGACAAACGGGTGCGCCAGGCGGTGCACTACGCGCTCGACAAGAACTTCATCCTGAAAACTCTTCTTGGCGGTATCCATGACCGGTCCTCGGGCCCGATCACTTCGGGCAGCCCGTTCTACACCGGCGAGGTGGAAAAGTACGAGATGGACCTGGCGAAGGCAGCCAAGCTGCTGGACGACGCCGGTCTGAAGCCGGGCGCCAACGGCATGCGGCTCTCGCTCGATGTGGATGCCATTCCGGGCAGCGCGGATCTCAAGACCATTCAGGAATACATCAAGCCGGCGCTGGCCAAGGTCGGCATCGATGTCAACCTGCGCAACTCACCCGACTTCCCGGGTTGGGCCCGCCGCATCTCCTCGCTGCAGTTCGACATGACGCTGGACTCGGTCTGGAACTGGGGCGACCCGGTGATCGGCGTGCATCGCACCTGGCTCAGTTCCAATATCAAACCCGGTGTCATCTGGTCCAACACGCAAAGTTACAGCAACGCCAAAGTGGATGCGTTGCTGGCCGCGGCCGGGCAAGAAATGAACCTCGCCAAACGCAAGACGATGTACAAGGAGATGCAGAAGATCGTGGTCGACGATTGCCCCGTCGCCTTTTTGTACCAGCAGACCTTCTACGAGGCCTATCTCGGCAAGGTGGTCAACCCGCCGCGCGGCATCTGGGGGCAAACCGACAGCATCACGGAAACCACGGTCAAGGCCTGACGGGCACAGGGCCGTGCTGCTCCTGCGCGCCGATGTGCTCATGCCATGAAACAATTCCTGTTGGCATTGGTGCGCCGCCTGGCCTGGGCGGCAGGTTTGTTGGTGGCGGTGCTGGCGATCAACTTCACGTTGATCCATGCCGCGCCAGGAGACCCGGCCAGTGTTATCGCCGGTGAGATGGGCGGTGGCGACCAGGCCGTGATCGACAGCATCAAAAAGGCCTACGGGCTGGACCGTCCCTTGCCCGAGCAGTTCTTCACCTACATCGGCAAGAGCCTGCAAGGCGACCTGGGGCAGTCCTACACCTTCAGCCGCCCGGTGCTGGGCCTGATCATGGACCGCATCGGCCCCACCATCCTGCTGGTGCTGACCGCGCTGGTCAGCGCCATCGTGCTGGGCACCCTGCTGGGGGTGTTTGCGTCACGCCGGCCCGACAGCATCACCAGCGGCGCGGTCACGATCCTGTCGCTGGTGGGTTATGCCATGCCGGTATTCTGGACCGGTATCCTGCTGGTGTTGCTGTTCGGCAAGGTCTGGCCCATCCTGCCCATTGCCGGCATGCGCGACGTGCGCTTGTACGGCGTCACCGGCTGGGCGGCCGTCTCGGATGTGCTGCAGCATCTGGTGCTGCCGGCCCTGACCCTGTCCATCATTTACCTGGCCCAGTACAGCCGGCTGTCGCGCGCCAGCATGCTCGAAGTGCTGGGCTCGGACTACATCCGCACCGCGCGCGCCAAGGGCCTGAGCGAATGGGTGGTCACCTTCAAGCACGCCTTGCGCAACGCCCTGATGCCGATCGTGACGATCGCCGGCCTGCAGTTCGGCAACCTGATCTCGGGCGCCGTGCTGGTGGAGACCGTGTTCAGCTGGCCCGGCCTGGGCACCCTGGCGTTGGAGGCCATCCTGGGGCGTGACTACCCCACGCTGCTGGGCGTATTGACCTTCTCGTCGATGCTGGTCATCGTTGCCAATTTGTTGACCGACCTGAGTTACCGCTGGATCGATCCGCGGCTGCGTGGCAAATGAGCGCCTCCGCTTCCCCCGCCCATGTGCCGGCGCCGGCTGCCCTCGCCCCGCAGGTGTTGTCACCCGCACGCGAGGCCTGGCGCGTGTTCAGCCGCAACAAGGCGGCCGTGGTGGGCCTGGTCCTGCTGACTTTCATCGTCATTGTGATGCTGCTGGGCCCCGGGCTGTATGGCGTCAAGCCCTTCGACATCATCGGCACGCCGTTCACCGAGCCCTTCACCGACCCCAAGCTGTGGTTGGGCACCGACTACCTGGGGCGCGACATCCTGGCCGGCATGCTGGTGGGGGGCCGCGCCACGGTCATGGTCGGGCTGGCGGCGGCCTGCATCACCGTGTCCATCGGTGTCACGGTCGGCTCCCTGGCGGGCTACTTCGGCGGCTGGGTCGACAGCCTGTTGTCGCGCCTGACCGAGTTGTTTCAGGTCTTGCCAGCCTTGTTGTTTGCGATGGTGCTGGTCACCCTGTTTCAGCCCTCGCTGGGCGTGGTGATCGTGGCCATCGGCATGGTCAGCTGGACTGGCACGGCGCGCCTGGCGCGCGCCGAGTTCATGCGCTTGCGCCACCTCGAATACGTGAGTGCCGCGCGCGCCATGGGGGCGCGGCATCTGCGCCTGATGCTGCGCGAAATCCTGCCCAACGCCCTGCCGCCGCTCATCGTGTCGGCCACACTCATCATCGGCGTGGCGATCCTGTTCGAGGCCGGCCTGAGCTTCCTGGGCCTGTCGGACCCCAACGTCATGAGCTGGGGCCTGATGATCGGCTCGAACCGGCGCAACATCTTGGAGTGCTGGTGGGCGGTGAGTTTCCCCGGCGCGGCGATCTTCCTCACGGTGCTGTCGGTCAGCCTCGTGGGCGACGGCCTGAACGACGCGCTCAACCCCAAGCTGCATCTGCGCTGAGAGCCTGCCTGCGATGCCAATGACCACTCCCTCTGCCGCTTTGCTCGAAGTTTCCGGTCTGGGCGTCGAATTCCAGACCCGCGGTGGTGTTGCCCGCGTGCTGGAAGACGTGGCCTTCACGGTACACCGCGGCGAAACCCTGGGCCTGGTGGGCGAATCCGGCTGCGGCAAGAGCATGACGGCGCTGGCCATGATGCGGCTCATTCCCACGCCGCCGGGGCGCATCACCGCAGGGTCGGTCAAGCTCGACGGGCGCGATCTGCTGACCATCAGCGAGCCCGAGATGCGCCAGGCACGCGGCAACCGCATCTCGATGATCTTCCAGGAGCCGATGACCTCGCTCAACCCAGCCTACACCGTGGGCGACCAGATCGGCGAGGCGGTGCGACTGCACCAGGGGCTGAACCGCAAGGCCGCTACCGCTCGCGCCATCGAGATGCTCGAAGCGGTCGGCATCCCGGCCGCTAAAACCCGGGTGCACGAGTACCCGCACCAGTTCTCCGGCGGCATGCGCCAGCGCGTGATGATTGCCATGGCGCTGGCTTGCAAGCCCGACGTGCTGATTGCCGACGAGCCCACCACGGCGCTGGACGTGACGGTGCAGGCGCAGATCTTCGACTTGATCTCCGAGCTGCGCGAACGCACCGGCACCGCCGTGGTGCTGATCACGCACGACATGGGCGCGATTGCCGAGATGGCCGACCGGGTGGCCGTGATGTACGCCGGGCGCATCGTGGAAGAGGGGTCCGCCGCCGAAGTGTTGCAGTCGCCCCTGCATCCCTATACCCAGGGCCTGATCGCTTGCGCACCGGGGCGGCGCACGGCCGGCTTTGGTGAGCCGCTGATGGAGATTCCCGGCACCGTGCCGTCGTTGCTGGAACGCCGGGGGGGCTGCTCCTTTGCTGACCGTTGCAGCCAGGTGCAGGAGCGCTGCCGCGGCCAATTGCCGGCGGAAACGGTGTTGGATGGGGGTCGGCGTCGGGTTTTGTGCTGGCTGCATGCCGACAGGAGTACGGCGTGAGCGCGACACCATGGAGCGCCGCCGGGCCGACCCAAGGCGCGAAGGCCGCCTCGGCGAGCAGCGCAGGACACGCAGTGCCAAGCGTGGGGGCCACACTACTGCAGGTGCGCGACCTTCGGGTCCACTTTCCACTGGGCGGAGGCATTTTCGGCGCCAAGTCGGTGGTCAAGGCCGTCGATGGTGTGAGTTTCGATATTGCCAAAGGCAAGACCTTCGGCATCGTGGGCGAAAGCGGCTCGGGCAAGAGCACGACCGCGCTGGCGGTGATGCGCCTGGTCAAGATCACCTCGGGCAGCGTGCGGCTGGGCGATGATGAGATCGGCAGCCTCGAAGGCGAGGCCCTGCGCAAGGTGCGCCGGCGTTTCCAGATGGTGTTCCAGGACCCGTTCGCCTCGCTCAATCCGCGCAAGCGCGCGGGTGACGCGATCCAGGAGGCGCTGGAGTTGATGGAGGTGGGCGAACCGTCGCAACGCGCGGAGGTGGCGCGCAAGCTGTTCCTGCAGACCGGCCTGCGGCCCGAACAGCTGCTGTTGTTTCCGCACCAGTTCTCCGGCGGGCAGCGCCAGCGCATCGTGCTGGCCCGTGCGCTGGCGGCCAGCCCGGATTTGCTGGTGTGTGACGAGCCGGTGTCGGCGCTGGATGTGGCTATCCAGGCGCAGATCCTTAACCTGATGCAGCGCCTGCAGCGCGACCTGGGGCTGACCTACCTGTTCATCTCGCACGATCTGGGCGTCATCCGCCACATGTGCGACGAGATCGCCGTGATGTACCTGGGCCAGATCGTCGAGCAGGCGCCGCGCGAGGGCCTGTTCGAGCGCCCGCTGCACCCCTACACACTGGCGCTGTGGTCGGCCGCGCCCTCGTTCGATCCCGGCGCGCGCAGCCGGCACGAGCGCATCCGGCTGCAGGGCGACCCGCCCAGCCCGCTCAACGTGCCGCCGGGGTGCCGCTTTGCGGGCCGCTGCCCGTTTGCCGAGGCGCGCTGCCATGCCGAGCCGCCGCCGCTGCGCGAGGTGCTGCCCGGGCACAAGGTGGCTTGCCACCGGGTGTCGGATGCAGGGGTGGCGGGGTACAGAGCCGCCGGCTGAAACCATTCACCCTGAGCCCACCCCGTTCGCCCTGAGCCCACCCCCGTTCGCCCTGAGCTTGTCGAAGGGCCGGCTGGCCAGCGCGGGGCAGGCTTCGACAGGCTCCCTGCTGCGGATTCAACGACCGCTGCGACATCGTGCGCCAGTGGGCCGCCTGGTTCAGCGCCGCTGTGCCGGTGGCGGCGCGTACTTGACGAACTTTTTTGGAGAAACCCATGTTCACACCTTCATTCGCCCGCACGCTGGCCGCCCTGGCCTGTGTGTTGTGCAGCAGTCTC
>JAYVRP010000551.1:0-1745 GCA_043776215.1 Rhodoferax sp.
GCGGCGCCCGGCTTGTTTTCCACGAAAACATTCTGGCCGAGGGTCTTGGCCATTTCACCTGCCACGGCCCGCGCAACGATCTCGGAGCTGCCGCCCGGCGCAAAGGGCACGACCAGACGCAGCGGTTTGCTGGGCCAGGTGCTCTGGGCAAGGCTTGCCAGAGGCGAAGCGGCAAGTGTGGTCGCCGTGGCGGCGTTCAGCCATTGGCGGCGCGCGGGGGAGGCAGGCAAGTTGGTCATGGAGGGACTTTGAAGTGGCCGGCTCTATCGGTACACCAGCGCCTGGTCGTCCAGATCGGCGCGCGGCAGCTCGTCTTTTTCGCTCCAGTAGTCCTGGGAATGCAGCCACGGCATATGGTCTCCTTGCCGGGGCAGCTGGTCCATGCCACGTGCGAGGTAACCAGGGTTGAAATTGTCGGGGTCGACCCAGGGGCGCAGTGCCATGCTCAAGTCCTCGTCGCGCAGCGTCGGAGTCACGACGTCCACGCTTTTGGCATCCATGTGCTGGAGCAGGCGGCACACGAAGTCGCCCAGCAGGTCGGCGCGCAAGGTCCAGCTGGCACGGAAATAGCCAAACACCCAGGCCAGGTTGGGAACACCCGTGAACATCGTTCCGCGGTAGGTGACCGTATCGCCAAAGCGCAGCGGCTGCTGGTCGATGGTGAACGCAATATCACCCAGCACGTTGAGGTTGAAGCCGGTGGCGGTGATCACGATGTCGGCTTCCAGTACCTCGCCCGACCGGAGGCGGATGCCGTGTTCGGTGAAACAGTCGATCTGGTCGGTCACGACCGACGCTTTGCCCTCGCGGATTCCCTTGAAAAGATCCCCGTCCGGAACAAACGCGATGCGTTGTTGCCAGGGGCGGTACCTGGGCGTGAAATGCCGCTCCACCACATCTTCCATGCCGGGCCCCAGTGCCTCTCGCACGGCACCCAGCAGCTCCTGCTTCACGGCGTCGGGGTGGGAGATACACAGCCGCGTGATGTTGGCCTGGTCGAGCAGGATCTTGCGCCGCACGATCTCGTGTGTCCAGGCGGGCGGGATGTCCAGCTCGCGCAACGCGTCGGCCAGGTCGATGGCATTGCGTCCGATCTTGAAGTAGGTCGGTGAACGCTGCAGCATGGTCACATGCGCGCATTGGCCGGCAATGGCGGGCAGCAGGGTGGCTGCTGTGGCGCCAGAGCCGATCACCACAACCTTCTTGCCCTCCAGCGCCACATCCTCGGGCCATGCCTGCGGGTGGATGATCCGGCCCTGGAAACGGTCTATGCCCTCCCAGGCTGGCGTGTAGCCTTCGGCGTGGCGGTAGTACCCCTGGCACATCCAGAGGAAACCCACGGAAAAGCGGACCGTCCGTGCGGGTGCATCACCCGTACCCTCGCACGTGGCCTCCACCAGCCAGCGTTTGTCGGTGCCGGACCACGAGGCGGACGTTATCCGGTGGCAGTAACGGATGTGGGGTGCCAGCGCGTTCTCGTCGATCACCTCGCCCATGTAGGTGAGGATCTCGGATGCCGTCGCAATCGGCGCACCCGACCACGGCTTGAAGCGGTAACCAAAGGTGAACAAGTCGCTGTCGGAGCGGATCCCGGGGTAACGGTGCGTGAGCCACGTGCCGCCGAAGCTCGCCAGCGATTCGAGCACGACAAAACTCTTTCCCGGGCACTGGTGCCGCAGGTGGTAGGCGGCGCCGATGCCGGAGATGCCGGCCCCCACGACCATGACGTCGACGTGCGCGTTGGC
>JAYVRP010000552.1:0-1740 GCA_043776215.1 Rhodoferax sp.
GCCTGGCCACCTGGTCGGTTATCGCAGTCTGATTCAAGGCCGGCAACATGAGTCACGGGTGCGCGCCCGCGAAGACGCGCTCGTGATGGAACTCTCAAGGGCGCGCTTCCAAGATTTCTATGACGGCGGCTCGTCCCTGTCGTATCGCCTGCAAAAGGTGGTACACACGGCTCTGCTACGGTCCATGGCGCACACCAACCTCACGCTGGCACGGCTGGTGAACATGGCCAAAGTAGACGCCGCCAAACGCACTGCACTGCGGGCGGCACTCGCCGCGCAGGCGATCTACGCCAGCTGAGCCGACAGCAGCAGATCAGTCCAACAACCAGGTCTGCAAGGTCGTGTTGCCTGCGTGCGAGTCGGCCACAATCATGCCGTACTCCGGCACTTCGACCCAGGCCGAGGTGTCACGCGTCAGCGGCTCCGAGGCAATGATCACCGAGTCGCCGCTCGAGCCACCTTGCATGCCCCACTCACCATCGTGCAGGCCATAGGATCGGCCCACCGTGTACCACAGGCTCAGGTAGTTCAGGTTGGCCTCATGCACACGCGCGGGGTCCTCGGTCGGGTAACAGCCAAAGTCAAAACAGTAACGCACGGCAGCGATCTGGTAGCCATTGGCGATAAACAGGTTGACCGACGACGAGGTGGCAATACCCAGCATGGCACGAATCTCGCGCAAGGTATCCAGTGTCTGCCGTACCGCCAGCACCAGTTCATCGGGCTCAAATCGCCGTGTGGGTGCCATCTCGCCTTGAAACTGCGACAGCAGCAGCGCGTAGATCCATTCGCTGTCGGTGGTACCGCGAATACGCGGCAGGTAGCCGGGCCGGATCTTCCTGGCCAGCAGGCTCTTCATGTCGGCCATGCGCGCCAGGTCGCCGTTGTGTGCCATGGCCAACGGCACACCGTCAAACTGAAAAGGATGCACGTTTTGCAGCGAGATTTCGACCGAGGTGTTGTAGGCCACACCACGCACGTGGGCCAACAGGCAATCGGCCTCCACCTTTTCGGCCAGATTCTTCAGGTTGCGGTCAAACACCGGCAAGGTCGTTACCGCGTAAGAAAACGGTTTCGCCGCATGCAGGGAGCCGCGCGACCAAGCGCACATGCCAAACCCCGCCAGGTTCAGCATGTGCAGCATCTTGGGCATGTAGCTCTGGCGGATCAAGGCCGAGTCCGGCTGGAACAGCAGGTGATCGAGCAGTACGGGTTGCCCAAGGTAGAGAAGTGCTCGGCACATCAAAGGCTTATACCACCCCGGTGCCGCCCCACATCTCGCGATCAAGGCGTTCGTGTTGACCATTCCCTCTGGCTTGCGAACGGCGACGTAGCTGACTTCACGTTTCCAAACCTTCTGTTCCTTCGGTGATGCAATATCGCCACGCAGGCGACGAGTCGATGTGGGAGGTGTGCTTGTATTGGCCTTGCACGGATTGCTGCTTGTCATTACCTGCACAGGCGTCTACAACGATGCTGCGCCCTTCAGACTCACCGGCGAAAGAGCGGATTGACGCCGAGTCCAACCGGAACCGCAGGTGGTGGAGCAGTACGGGTTGGCCAAGATGCAGCACTGCTTGCCCTACCGGACGCCTGCACCACCCGAGTACCGCCCGAGACGCCGCGCTCCGGGCGTTCGTCTCAGATCGCGCCGATTCCGGACAAGCTGGGCGCGAAAAAGTATTCACCCCCTTTCATCACCACAAAGTCGCGAAACGAGAAATCAACTTTGCCTTGGGC
>JAYVRP010000553.1:0-5549 GCA_043776215.1 Rhodoferax sp.
AGCGGACATGATGCACAACCCTGCCCGGTATAACTTCGTGCAGGTCGGTGCTCCCTGCGACAGGGTGGCGGCCTGCAAAGATGAAAAATACGAAGCAGGGCTCAAGGTTTCCAACGAGTACATCTTTTGGGACGCGAGTGGCCACAAGACCACCCGAGTTCACGCTTTGATGGCGGAAAAGATCCTGGGGATGTTGAAGCTTTGAAAGGTTGATGCGGCTACGGGTTACGGGAAAAGTGCGACAGGGAATTTTTTCGAGCATTGGTAGGGCGGTGCGCGACAGAAATCAATCACATCGCGGCGAGTCCGCATCCGTGGCAACCAACACGACATAGCCAAGCCCACCCCTCCCGCGCATAATTCCCCGAAGCCGGGTTGCCAACCTCAGCAGCCAGTGGCGCTACTAAACTTGAGGAGGGCTGATGCTGCGACGTTCCATCACTTCCGTGGTCATCGGTCTGACACTGGGTTTTTCGCAGCCGGTACTGGCGCAAACTCCTCCAAAGGTCTACCGCATCGGTGAACTTTTCCAGGGGCGTGCTGCAACGCCAGCGCAGCGTGCGCCACTGCTTGAAGCGTTGGGTCGGCTTGGGTACGTCGAAGGCCGCAACCTCATTTTCGAGTACCAGGAGACGTTGACCCGGGAGCAGCTTTCTGTCGCCGCAGCGGAGTTGGTGAAGCGCAACGTGGACATCATCGTCACGAATGGGACGCCAGCGACGCGTGCAGCCAAACAAGCGACTTCGACCATCCCGATCTTCTTTGTCCTTGCCGCCGATCCAGTCCAGAGCGGGTTGGTTGCCAGCTTTGCGCGGCCGGGAGGCAATCTCACAGGGATGACCCGGGGTAGTTATGAGGGCAAGATGCTCGACCTACTGAAGCAGGCGGCCCCCAGTATCAGGCGCTTGGCTTGCGCGTGCAGCGGGGGGTTTCAGGACAATGGTTGGGCGGAGCTGAGGGACGCTGCCCGCAAGCTGGGTGTGGAAGTATTGGACATCACCCTGCAAGGGCCTGATGACATTGAGCGCTTTTTCGTAGCAGCGCGCGGCGCGGGAGCTGACGCCTTGCTGGTGCCCGACGTCGCTTGGTACTGGGATTCCATCCCGAAGCTTGCGGAGCGGGCGATCCAGAGCCGTCTACCAGCAATTGGACCCGCTCGGTATTTCGTTCAGGCGGGGGGACTGCTTTACTACGGGCCGAAGGCTGATTTGCAGGAGTATGTCAATACCGTTGCCTCACACGTAGACAAGATGCTGAAAGGAAGCAAACCAGCGGACATCCCGGTTCAGCTACCGACGAGGTTTGATATGCTGATTAATCTCAAGACCGCCAAGACCCTTGGCATGACGATCCCGCGACCGGTACTGCTGCAGGCAACCGAGGTAATCGAGTGAGCGGGTCGATACAACTGTAAACCCGCCCCCGCTGATCCTCCCACAACAACGGCGTGTCGCTGGCGAGGTCGAATAGTGACACCGTGTCCGGCAACGTCTCGTCCAGGATCGCCGCCTGAATCTCCGGCGCCAGTGTCGTCAGGTTGACCATCCGGCTGATGTAGCTGCGGTCGACGTTTTCCGCCTTGGCGATTGCCGAGATGTTGGCTACCTTGTCGCTCTCGATCAGTCGCAGCCACCGGTGCCCGCGTGCAAGGGCCACCTGCAGGGCCGTGGGCGCCACTGTGGCGTTCAAGTTGGCGGAGATTCCCTGTGGCACCACCACCTGCTTGCGCCCGCCATAGCGCCGGATCCGAATCGGGATGGACACGGTCACGCCGCCATTGGTCGCTCGCAGCAACAGCGGGTTGCCGGTGAAGTCGATAGTGTTGGTCCTCATGCCGTTGGCTCCTCGACCACCGGTTTCGCACGCGACCTGCCTGGGTCTCTGACGACGTCCAGCGCCAGGTTCTCCACGCCGTTCGGATGCAACTTCACCTGCAACTCGTTGGCCGCCACGATGATCCGGTCGACCAGCAGTTTGACGATGCGGTGCTGTTCCAGAGGGAAGAGCTGATCCCACACGAGGTCAATTCGATTCAACGCGACTGACGCCTGCACCTCGTCCATGCCGGCCGTTGCTGCGTCCTTGAGCTTGCCAATCTCCCGCCAGACTTGCGTCACCATCTCCGGTGAGCGCAGGACGCCGCGAATCTGTGCCATCACGGCCTCTTCGATCTCACCGGCCGGCAGCATTTTGATCGCTGACGCGCCGTGGCCCTCCTTGATGTCCCGGGTCGGCTGGTAGTACCGGTAGGTGCGACCGCTGCTGCCCTTCGTCCAGGTCGGCGTCATGGCCCGCCCGTCGCTCGTGAAAATCAACCCCTTGAGCAGGGCCGGGCGTTCCTGTCGGATCTGCCCTTTCTTGGCCCCGTTGGGCTTGGATGCCAGCGCAGCCTGCACGACCTCCCATTGCCCGCGGGTGATGATTGCTTCGTGCTCGCCGGGGAAGCACTCGCCCTTGTGGCGTATGTCGCCGTTGTACAGCGGGTTGTTGAGAATCTTGTACAGGGCGCCCTTGTCGATCAGCTTGCCGACACGGTCCTTGCCGGATTGCGCGACCCAGGACTTGGTGGTGACGCCCTCGGCGCGCAGTTGCTGAACCAGCATCGTTGTAGAACCAACGCGCGGGTAGTCGGCGAAGATGCGGCGCACGACGGCGGCCTCAGCCTCGTTGATCACCAGCTTGCGACTGACGACGTCGTAGCCTAGCGACGGCACACAGCCCATCCACAGGCCTTTGCGTTTGCTGGCCGTGATCTTATCCCGGATCCGCTCGCCAGTGACTTCGCGTTCGAACTGCGCGAAGGACAGCAGCACGTTAAGCATCAACCGGCCCATCGAGGTGGTGGTGTTGAACTGCTGGGTCACCGAGACAAATGACACGCCCTGGCGCTCGAACACTTCCACCATCTTGGAGAAGTCCGCCAAACTGCGGGTGAGGCGGTCGATCTTGTAGACCACCACGATGTCCACCTTGCGCGCCTCGATGTCCTGCATCAGGCGGCGCAGGCCTGGGCGCGCCATGTTGCCGCCGGAGAACGCGGCATCGTCGTAGTCGTCGGCCACCGGAATCCAGCCCTCGGAGCGCTGGCTGGCCACAAAAGCATGGCCAGCCTCCTTCTGTGCGTCGATGGAGTTGAATTCCTGGTTGAGCCGTTCGTCCGATGACACACGGCAATACACAGCGCAGCGCAGGCGCTTCTTGGTGGTTCCCTCGGACGCGCTCATTTGGACTTGCCCTTGGTGGCAGGATCCCGCAGGCCAAAGAACGCTGGGCCCGACCAACGCGTGCCGGTGATCTCGTTGGCGATGGCCGTTAGGCTGCGATAGGGCTTGCCCTTGTATTCGAACTGACCGTCCGGCATTGCGACCACTCGGTGGGTCGTACCGGCGAATTCGCGGTCGAGCATCGTGCCCGCCACCAGTTTTACCAGTTCACCCCTACCGGCCTTGGCCTTCGGCTTGGTGGCCTCGATCAGCGCATCGATGCGCGTCTTGTTGCGCGCCAGCAGATCAGGATCGCGTTGGGCAAAGTCCAGTTCCTGGATCCGGCCCAGCCTGCGACCGCGCGGCGCACACGGTCGATTGCGGTACATCGATTGGCTGCGGGATCGTCCTGGCTTTGCAATCCGGATCGCAATAGCAATAACGAATCAGGTGTGCTCTGGCTCATGGCCTTCAATTGCCATTCGCGCAATGAACCCAGAACGTGTTTCGCCTGAGGTGCGGGCGCGAGCATCGAGACGATGCAGAACGCGACGCGGCAGACTGATATTTACCCGCTCCAATGCATCGTCCAGCATGGCCGGGTCCACTTTTACCAGCGCCCACAACCAGCCCCCAAAATCTGGATGAGCGGCACGCAATGCCTCAATGGGGGAAGGAGTTGGAATGGCTTGTCCTGCGTCCAGCGCGACTTCAATCCAGCCCGCAATGGCTTCCTCGGCTTGAATCATGGCCTCTTCCAGCGTGTCCCCAGCCGAAAAGCAGCCGGGCAAGTCGGGGACCACCACACCCCAGGCGGTGGTGTCAGTTCCGGGCTCAATGGCTATGGGGAAACGCATGTAGTTCGCCTTTCAGATGCCGGCTTGCCGCCGGATAGCCTTTACAAGACCATAGCCCAGATCCTTCTTGGGGTGCGGCACCACGACATGGCCGGGCGCGTCAAATGTTTGAAGATGTGATGGGAGCCATTCACCCGGTCCAGCTTCCAACCAGCGCGTTGCATCTCGCGTATCAAGTCGGCGCTTGTCATTTCATGTGTATGCTACACACTATCGGCAATTTGAACAAGCTGTCCGATTGGGAAATGTCCCGGCTGTGAGCGCGGTATGGTGAATATGAGTATTTTCCGGTCAAGGCACAACCGAGCTGTGTGCCATCTCCATAGGTGCGATAGAAGCCCCAAGGCCAGGTCATTGCGCGACGAGTCCAGCTTTGAACTCTTTCGATTACCGCCGTCGAAGCCCCTGTCATGAAATGCTTGAGCACCCGAGTCGCGGACGCCGGTTCAATTGTCGGTATCCCTCTGCGCCATCTTGAAGACATTTCACACTGAATTCACACGGCACTGCCGAATGTGGCGTGGCTACTGGGTTTGACGAAGGTTCAAATCCCCCCAGCTCCACCACTCACCCTCTGCAAAGAAACTCTCTTTGCAAACGAACAACCCCGCTGGGCCCCAAGCCTGGCGGGGTTTTTCACCTTTGGCTTGCGGACTTCGTGTTTCAGCTGGCCGCTGTTTTCCGCCACTTTCGGCCAATTCCAGTTCTCTCTTCTCCGGTCTTGCGGACTTGCAGAGTCAGAAGTCCGCAAGATCACCCCTATACGAATCAAAGACTTACGGGAAAAGTGCGACAGCCAGTTTTTTCTAGCATTGGTCGGGCTGTTCGTGGTTGGGAACGAACATGGGGCGGCAAGTCTGCGTAGTCGACCCCGCCAAGCGTTGTCTCCGGTTCGCCGCAGGCGAATATGCGGAGAGATACGACCGTCAAATGATTTTGCGTCGTGTCGCCAACGGCAAGCCCGAGGATAGATGGCTGCACCGCTACGGCTTCCCAAGCAATCTGGTTTTGAACTCGACTCTGGCATTTCGGATGGACACGAGGCTATCTCTCTTAAACTCGTCGCAGCTTATTACTTCTTCCAGCTTGAGCAGCGCTCCATCAATAACAACCCCGCCGATCACGCCACCGATCACGCCACCAATGACCGTCCCGAACCCCGGAAGGACGGAGCCGATTGTTGCGCCCACGGCCGCGCCACCAAGCGCGGCGGTCGCCTTCGATACCGCCATTTTCGACAACGCCTTCGCCGCCGTCTTGAAGACTCCCTTGCTCGCAACCTTCGCCGCAATAGCAACGCTAACGCCCGCCGCCACTGCTCCGCCGGCTGCCCGACTCTCGAACGCGACGACATCTAGGTGAGTCGGTAAAAGAAGAATGTTGCTCAAGGACATTTGTTCATCAGCGTGCTGGCGTACCACTTCGTACACATGCTGCGCACGCAGCTCAAAAATCAAGGCATTGATGACAGTTGGGCGACCTTGCGGGA
>JAYVRP010000554.1:0-21003 GCA_043776215.1 Rhodoferax sp.
GTGACCCCAACTCTGCGCCGGCGGCCATGCCGCACGGGGCCATGGGTGCTGGCAGCGCCGCTGCGGCTCCGCCACCGGGGGTGAAGGTCGCCAAAGCCACCGGCGCCGATGGCCGCACCGTGGCCGAGGTCGTGGGCGGCAAGGCCACGCTCAAAGACAAGAGCGTCAGCCTGCGTGGCCAGGTCATGAAGGTCAGCAAAGGCATCATGGGCAAGAACTGGTTCCACGTGCAGGACGGTTCGGGCGCCGCAGCGGCCGGCACCAACGATATTCTGGTGACCTCCAAAGACGATGCTGCCGTTGGTGACGTCGTCACTATCAAGGGCACGGTGCGCACAGACGTGAAGCTCGGCGCGGGTTATGACTATGCCGTGCTGATCGAAGACGCTTCGCTGCGCAAGTAGCGTCGCCGCGCGCTCAGGCGTGCAGGGGGATTAGCCCAAGCCGCTGCTCACGCGCGCGCACGGGTCGGCGCGTCAACTTTGCGTGCCTGAGCGCGCGACAAAGTGGGCGGGATCAGGGCGGCGGGACTCTAGCTGCGCGAATGCCCCCCGGCCTTCGGCCTCCGCCACTATTTCGCTACGCTGAGCGCCCCACCGCCCTGATCCTCACCGTGTGGTGGGCTTGACAAAGCCATCAGCCCCAGACTGCCTCAGCCACCCGCATCATGTTGCCGCCCATCACCAGTTCTGCGTCGGCGGCGCTCATGCCGGTGCGTTGCAGCGCTTCGTCCATGACACGCCAGCTTTTGATCGGAGGATAGGTGGACCGCGTCAGCGGACTGCGGTCGTAACCGGCGGACTTCGGCCACCAATAGGTCGGGTCGTAGTCGCCGGGGGGGTCATCGTTGAGGCCGGCCTGCGGAAAGCTGATGTCCAGGCCAATGCCGGCGTGCTGCACGCCCACCAGATTGGCCACGTAGGCGGCGTGGCGCGCCACGTCGTCGGCGTCCGGAGTGTCTGTGCCCAGGAACTTGGAGACGCCCGAGACGCAGACCACACCACCGGTGGCGGCGATGCCGCGGATCTGCTCGTCGGTCACGTTGCGGCCATGGTCCACCAGCGCGAGCGGGTTCGAGTGGCTGAAGATCACTGGTGCACTGGAGGCGGCCATGATGTCCAGGCTGCACTTGCGCCCGGTATGCGAACAATCCATCAGCACACCGGCCTGGTTGATGGCGGCGACGATCTGGTGGCCCAGTGGTGTCAGACCCTGCACCGCGTCGTGGCAACCACCCGCCACGCTGTTGTTGCGGTTATAGGCCAGATGCATCTGGCGCACCCCCAGGCTCCTGTACAGCGCGACCATCTCGGGTTGCTCCAGCAGGGGCATGGCACCTTCCAGGTCGAAGCCGATGGCGAGTTTGCCGGCGGCTGCGGCATCACGGATGTCCTGCGCGGTGTGGGCCAGCATGTAACGCTCGGGTTGCGCCGCGATCGTGGCGCGGAAACCGGCGATCACGGCCATCACCTGCGCCAGCGGATTCATGTCCATGCCGATGTTGATCGACACATAATTGACGCCCGCCGTGTGGAACTGTTCAATCGGTCCGAAGTCGGCCTTCGGATGCAAAGGCAGGCAGGCATGGGCTTCCCACTTGATCATGGAGGTACTCCTTGTGCAGCGTCGCGTCGGAATCCGGTCGAGGCCACCATCAAATTGCGCGTGTACGGGTCCTGCACCTGGTTGGCAGCCAGATCGGCGGACGACAGCATTTCGACTGTGCGCCCGCGTTGCATCACCATCAGGCGTTCGCACATGTGGGTGACCACGGCAAGGTCGTGACTGACCATGATGAAAGTCAGCCCTCGCTTGCGGCGCAAGGCTTCCAGCAGGTTGAGCACCTCGGCCTGCACCGAGGCGTCGAGTGCTGATGTGGGTTCGTCCAGCAGCAGGATCTGCGGCTCCAGGATCAGCGCACGCGCGATGGCGATGCGCTGGCGCTGACCGCCCGAGAGCTGGTGCGGGTAACGGAAGCGGAAACCGGTGCCCAGGCCGACTTCGTCCAGTGCACGCTCGATGCGGGTTTCGGCGTCGGTGATGTTGTGGATGGCCAGCGGTTCGGCCAGGATACGGTCCACGGTCTGGCGCGGGTGCAGCGAACCATACGGGTCCTGGAACACCATCTGCACCAGACGGCGGAACTGCTTGCTGCCGGGTGCCGGTGGGGCGTCCGGGCCTTTGCCGACGAGTTGCACGGTGCCGCCCTCGCGCGGCGCCAGGCCACAGATGCCTCGCAGCACGGTGGACTTGCCCGAGCCCGATTCACCCACGATACCGAAACTCTCACCAGCCTCCACGCGCAGCGAAGTGTCATCGACGGCCACAAAACCGTCGTAGACGATACGAAGGTTCTGCACAGCCAGGCCGACGCCGGCGTGCTGGCTAACCTCGGCAGAGGTGCTCACAGTGCCCACTCCGGCTGGCGGTCCAGCGTCGGCAGTGGGTGCCGGTCGTCGCCCAGGCGCGGCAGGCAGTTCAGCAGGCCGCGGGTGTAGGGATGTTTGGCATCGACGAGGCCACCGGCGGTGACCTCTTCGACCACTTTGCCGGCGTACATCACCAGGATGCGGTCGCAAAACGTGGACACCAGGCGCAGGTCGTGCGAGATGAAGACCAGGCCCATGCCGCGCTGCACCACAAGGGCGTCCAGGATGGCCAGCACCTGCAATTGCACCGTCACGTCGAGCGCGCTGGTGGGCTCGTCGGCGATCAGCAACTCGGGGTTGGCGATCAGCATCATCGCGATCATCGCGCGCTGGCCCATGCCGCCCGAGACCTCGTGCGGGTACAGATCGTAGACGCGTTCTGGCTGGTCGATCTGCACGGCTTCCAGTGCCGCCAGCGCCCGGGCGCGCCCGTCGCGGGAAGAAATTTTCGTATGGGCACGCAAGGTTTCCACCACCTGCTTGCCGATGGTCATGACCGGGTTGAGCGAGAACTTCGGGTCCTGCAGCACCATCGCGATGCGCCCGCCGCGCATTTCACGCCGCTGCCGGGGCGAGCAACGCAACAGGTCCACCCCGTGAAACTCCAGCCGTTTGGCCGTGACAAGACCCTCGGGGGCGGTCAGGCCCAGGATCGCGCGCCCGGTCTGTGACTTGCCCGACCCGGATTCACCCACGATGCCCAGGCGCTCGCGGCCGAGTGTGAAAGACACGCCGCGCACGGCCTCGGTGCGGCCGCCGTCGCGGTTGGGGAACGACACGCGCAAGTCCTCTACGACAAGCACGGGCCCGGCATCTGTTGTGGCACGCATTTCAGTTTTCCAGGGGGGTCAATGCCCACCAGCGATGCCGCATGGCGAGCCGCGCCCTACCAGGAGACCGCGGAACTGGCTTTGCCAGGCCGCTGGTCTCGTCCCCCCTGTCGGGGGAGGGCGCGAAGCGACTCAGGGGAGCCTTCACTTCACCCCTTTCGGATCGAGCGCATCCCGCAGGCCGTCACCCAGCAGGTTGAACGCCAGGCTGACCAGAAAGATCGCTGCGCCGGGAGCCGCCGCCACCCACCACTGGTCGAGCACGTACAGGCGGCCGTTGGCGATCAGGGCGCCCCATTCGGGCATGGGAGGTTGCGCGCCCAGGCCCAGGAAACCCAGGCCGGCGGCGGTCAGGATGATGCCCGCCATGTCCAGCGTGACACGCACGATCACCGACGACACACACAGCGGCATGATGTGGCGCAGCACGATGCGCCAGGGCGAGGCGCCAATCAGCTGCACGGCGGCGATGTAGTCGGCCCGGCGGATGGTGAGTGTCTCGGCGCGCGCAATGCGGGCATACGGCGGCCATGACGTGATGGCGATGGCGATCACGGCGTTCTCGATGCCCGGGCCCAGGGCGGCCACGAAGGCCAGTGCCAGGATCAGGCGCGGAAACGCCAGGAAAATGTCGGTGATACGCATCAGGATGGCGTCGAGCCAGCCACCGGCATAACCGGCCACGGTGCCGACCACCAGGCCGATGGGTGCCGCCAGGATCGCCACCAGCACCACCACGTAGAGCGTGATGCGCGAGCCGTGGATCACGCGCGAGAGGATGTCGCGCCCCTGGTCGTCGGTGCCGAACCAGTGGGATGCGGAGGGGGGCAGCAGACGCGTCGTGGTCAGGTCACCGATATAGGGTGAATACGGCGCCAGCACGTTGGCCAGCAGTGCCACCAGCAGCAGCGCCAGCACGATGGCCAGCCCCAGCATGGCCAGCCGGTTGCGGGCGAACGTGCGCCAGGCCCCGTACGCGCGCCCCAGCGATGCCTGCCGGCGCGAGTGCGGCCGGTCCGACATCAGCCAGTCGTGCAGGCTTTCTTTCGTGGGCGCCATCGATGTACTCATGTGCTCATTTGGCCTTGGTTCTGGGGTCGAGCAGACGGTACAGCAGGTCCGACAGCAGGTTCAGCCCGATGAAGATCGAACCCACCACGATGGTGCCGCCCAGCACCGCGTTCATGTCGGCGTTCTGCAGCGAGTTGGTGATGTACAAGCCCAGCCCCGGCCAGGCGAACACGGTCTCGGTGAGCACCGAGCCTTCCAGCAGACCGGCGTAGGACAGCGCCACCACGGTGACGAGCGGCACCATGGCATTACGCAGTGCATGGCGCCAGATGATGCGGGTCTCGGACAGGCCCTTGGCACGTGCCGCGATCACGTACTCCTGGGCCAGCTCGTTGAGCATGAAGGAGCGTGTCATGCGGCTGATGTAGGCGAGCGAAAAATAACCCAGCAAGGACGCCGGCAGAATCAGATGTGACAACACATTGCCAAAGGCCTCCCACTCGCCCTGGCGCGCAGTATCGAGCAGCAGGAAGCCGCTCACCAGCTTGACGCTGTATTCGTAACTGACATCGATGCGGCCCGGCCCGGCCACCCAGTCGAGCTTGGCGTAAAACAACACCAGTCCCATCAAACCGAGCCAGAAAATCGGCACCGAGTACCCGATCAGGCCCATCACGCGCACCACCTGGTCCACCACACCGCCGCGCCGCACGGCCGCCCACACGCCCAGCGGCACACCGATGCCGGCGCCGATCAGAATGCCCAGCGTGGCGAGCTCGATGGTGGCCGGGAAGGTCTTGCGGATGTCCTGCAGCACCGGGTTCGACGTGAGCACCGAGGTGCCGAAATCGCCGTGTAACACCTTGCCCAGGTAAATGTAGAACTGCTCCCACAGCGGCTTGTTCAAACCCAGCTCTTCACGCACCCGCGCGATCACATGCTCGGGCGCGCGGTCGCCCACGATGGCCAGCACCGGGTCGATCGGAATCACGCGGCCGATGAAAAACGTGACTGCCAGCAATCCCAGGTAGGTCAACAGGATGACGACCAGGAAATTGCCCGCAGACAGGAGCCCGCGCCGGAGCTTGACGCCGCCGCGAGAACCCGCGGATGCTGAAACGGCAGCGCTCAAACCGGACCGCCAGGGGTGCTTACTTCGACACCTTGAACATGTAGGTCGAGTCGGACGTCGGGCCGATCTTCAACTCCTTTACGTTGCTGCGGAAAGCCGCCACCTCGGTTTGCTGGTAGATCATGACGAACGGGCTGTTCTTGCGGAAATCGGCCTGCATCTTCTCGTACATGACCTTGCGTTTCGTGCCGTCGCGCTCGAGCACGGCAGCATCGGCCTGTTTGGTCAGCTCGGGGATGTCCCAGGCATTGCGCCAGGCCAGCGGCTTCGACTTGGGAGCATCGGAGTTGTCCGGGTTGCGCGCAAAGGTGTCGGCGTTGGTGTGCGGATCCCAGTAATCCGCCCCCCAGGAACCGATGTACATGTCGTGCTGGCGTGCGCGGTACTTGGTCAGGGTCTGTTTGCCATCACCCGGGATGATCTCGATGTCGATGCCGGCGCGTTTCGCAGTTTGCTGGAAATTTTCGGTGATGCCCTGCACCGGTTGCGTGGTACGCATGTCGATGGTGACCTTGAAGCCGTTCGGCAAGCCCGCCTTGGCCAGCAGCGCCTTGGCTTTGTTCACGTCGAGCTTGTAGGGCTTGTCGGAGCTGGCGCCGAGCAGGCCGACGGGGAGGAAGTTCTGGTGCACGACGCCGATGTTCTTGATCAGGGTCTTGCCGATGGCGTCGTAATCCACGAGCCACTTGATGGCTTCGCGCACTTCCGGCTTGGCCAGGTTGGCGTTCTTCTGGTTCAAGCCGATGTAGACGACTGTGCCCTTGGGGGTGGCGGTGGTCTTGATGTCCTTGTTCTTGGCCAGGGCTTCGAGGTCTTCGGGGGACAGGTTGCGTGCGATGTCGGTATCGCCTTTTTCCAGCAGCAGGCGCTGTGTGGCGGCTTCCTTCACGTGGCGGTAGATCACGCGCGCGAGCTTGGATTTGGCGCCGTGGTAGTTGTCATTGCGCTCCAGAGCCACGATCTCGTTGGCACGCCACTCACGCAGTTTCATCGGGCCCGAGCCGGCGTAGTTGGTCTTGAGCCAGCCGTAACCCATGTCGCCGTCCTTCTCGTTGGTCATCACGAGTTTTTTGTCCACGATGGCCGCGATGTTGGCGGTCAGGCAGTTGTAGACGAAGGTGGGTGCGTATTCCTTGTCGGTTTCCATCGTCAACTTCAGCGGGCCGTCCTGCTTGATCTTGTCCTTCACATTCTCCTTGGTGAACCCGAACTGGGTCAGGATGAAAGCCGGAGTCTTGTCGAGCAGAACCGCACGCTGCAGCGAATACACCACATCCTCGGCGGTCAGCGGGTTGCCGGACGCAAACTTGAGTCCGGGCTTGAGTTCGAATGTGTAGGTCTTGCCGTCGGTGGACACACTCCACGACTTCGCGACGTCGGCAATGAGCTTGGAAGGGTCGTTCACGTCATAACGGATCAGCCGGTCGTAGGAGTTGCCCATGATCTCGCCAGCCGAGATTTCGAACGCTTCGGCCGGGTCCATCGTGATGATGTCGTCAAAGGCCATGGTGACCACCAGCGTGTCCTTGGGGGTGGCGGCCAACAGGTTGACAGGCAGGGCAAAGGCCGTGGCAACCGCCAGTGCAGCTGCGGATCGGATGAACATGACTTTCACGTGACTCTCCTATGGGATGAAAACAACTCGGTGACGAAGCATTTCATGTTACTCCACGGGCGCGCCTGCAAGGGTGCACGAGGGAGGTCCGGCGCGCTCCAAGCCATGGCATCGGGATGGCATGGGGCCGACGGTAAGCTTCAGATTGTGGCTCTGCTGCACCGGTTGAGCCATTGGTGTTTACCAGCGTTCCCGGCCACGGCGCCGGCAGCATTCAGGCGCCTGGCGCAAGTTGGAACAGCGCCCGGCGCTCGCCGACTTGGATGGCGCGGGCGTTGCGGATATCCTGCGCACGCCAGACACGCAATTCAGCGCGTTGCGCATCGTCGAGCCAGCCGAGCTGGTCCAGCGTCTCGACCGTGGCCGCAAACAGCGCCGGTTTGTTGGCATCGATGATCTTGATGGCAAAAGCCTCGCCCCGGCTCTTGCTGCCCACCACCTGCACGCCATCGGCGCCAACCTTGGTCACCCAGTCACCGCGCCCGGCGCGCATGAAGGCCAGGTCGTTGCGACCAGTGCCGGATACCAGGTCGGGATGGGTGGTCATGGCGTCGGACAGAGCCGCAAAGCTCTCCCCGAACTCGGTGTCCTGCGCGCCACTTGCCAGGCGCGCATAACCCCAGGCCAGGTTGGACAACGGCAGTGCGTAATTGGGCGCCGAGCAACCGTCGATGCCCATTTTGAAGTCCTCGGGCGCCATGCCGGTGGCCCGTGCCACGTCGCGCCGGATCGCCGTCTGCAATGGGTGCGCGGGATCGATGTAGTCGTCCAGCGAGAGGCCGTGTTGCACACAATAGGCCAGGAAACCGGCGTGTTTGCCGCTGCAGTTGTTGTGCCGTTCGTCGTAGTGGTAGCCGGGCGGCGGCAGCGTCTCCAGCGTGGCGAAGACGCTCGGCACGTGGCACCCGCAGCGCAGCGCCTTGTAGTCAAGCCCCGCCTTGTCCAGCATGTGCTGGGTTTGCGCCACGTGGCAGTCTTCGCCGTTGTGGCTGGCGCACAGCATTGCGATCTGGGGCGCTTCAAAGCCGAAATGCGCAGGTCCCCCGGCCTGCATGAAGGGCAGCGCCTGCAGGGCCTTGAGCGTGGAGCGCGAAAAGGTCAACCAATGCGGGTCGCCTGCCTGGCGCAGCAGTTTGCCACGCCGGTCGACGACCGCGATGGCGCCGAAGTGCAGGCATTCGATGGTGCCGCCACGGGTCAGTTCGATCAGGGGAACGAGGTTCATCGTGTGTTGTCCAAAAGTTCAAATATCAGTGTTGCTTTTGCTTCACGTACCAACGCGCAAGGCGTTCGAGCAAGGGCGGGCGCGCCGCCGCATGACCGTCCGCGGAGTCGCCGTGATCGTGGGCCGCCAGATCAACTTCGCCGCCACCCGGCCGGTACATGGCCGAGAAGATGTCCAGCACCTGCGTCTTCACCATGCCGCGCAGCGGCACATGGGCCATCAGCCCGTAGGTGGCAGCACCCCCCTTGTCGGCCAGGGTCGGGTCGGCTTTCACCACGGCGACGGCATCCTTCAGGTCGCGCAGGTAGGCATCCATCACGTCCAGGTGGCGTGCAGTGATCATGGCGTGCAGTCCGTCTGGGCGCTGCAGGCGGTTGATCTGCCAGCCACGCAACTCCATCTGGTCACCCACGGCGAAGATATTGACCGCCTTGTCGCGCGCGCCATACGCCAGCAAGGGGCCGGTGGGTTCACCCAGCACGTGCAACTCGGGCATCATCTCGATGCCCGAACGCAACTTCAGGAAGGCCTGCTGGGTGCGCGCGGCGAGGTCGCGGTAGCCCGACTGGCCAAAATACTGCAACGCGGCCCACGCTGCCGCGTAGGCGCCGCCGGGTCGGGTGCCGAGCAGCGCCGGTGACGCGAAAACGCCTCCGGGCCAGTCGGCGTACACGAACATCTGGTGCTTCAGGTAAGCCAGGTTGCGGTACGTGATGGTGGAGGCGCCTTTGGAGGCGTAACCGTATTTGTGCAGGTCGGCCGAGATCGACGTGACCCCCGGCACGCGGTAGTCCCAGGCGGGCAGTGCCACGCCGTTCATCTCCATGAAGGGCAGGATGAAACCCCCCACACAGGCATCCACATGCAAAGGCATCTGGCGCCGCTGCGTGATGGCGCCCATCGCGGCAATCGGGTCGATGCTGCCGTGCGGGTACTCCGGCGCCGAGCCCAGCACCATCACCGTGTTGCGGTTGAGCAGGCGCTCCAGCTGCGCCACGTCGGCATGCAGCTGCGCGTCCAGCGGCAACAGGCGCACCTTGACGTCGAAATACTCGGAAGCCTTGAACCAGGCCACATGGGCCGTCACCGGCAACACCATCTCGGGTTGGCGCACACCACGCTGCGCACGCGCCATGTCGCGGTAGGTCTTGACCGCCATCAGGCAGCTTTCGGTGCCACCCGAGGTAACGACACCACACACCCCGGGCGTGCCGTGCAGCAGTTCCGCCGTGGTGGCGATGATGTCGGACTCGAAACGCTTGAGGCTCTTGAACGCGGTCGGGTTCAGGCCGTTGGCCGGCGCATACGCCTGGTAGGCCTGCCCGAGGAAGGTGCTGTAGTCGTCATCCAGGTAATAGACCAGGCTCCACAGGCGCCCGTCCTTGTAGGCCGGGTCCTGCAGCCCGTACTGCGCGAGTTCGTCGAGGATGGCCTGCGGGTTGCGGCCCTGGGCTGGCAACACGTTAGGGTCCTTTCCACACCTGCCGACACGACTCTTGCAAACAGGGCACCCTGAGCCTGTCGAAGGGCCCTTCGACAGGCTCAGGGTGCCCGGAAAAATTGCTGTTGCCCATCATGAGACTCTCAATTGGCATTTTTCCATTCCTTCATTCGGTAGCTGAGCCAGCCGGCCATGATGGATGCCAGCAGCGCTGCCACGGCAATGGCCGACAGCGCGGCGTCGAAACTCCCGGTGGCGGAGACGATGGCGCCCGGCACCACGCTGCCCACCACACCTCCCAGAACCAGGCTGGTGCCGTTGTAGGTGCCGGTGGCCGGCCCCACGTCCACATCCTGGGCGAGGGTCTGGAGGGTGGCGTGTTCCTGGGCCTGGAATGCGCTTTGGCAAAACACGGCCAATGCAAACAGGCCCACCATGCCGTGCAGGCTCTGCGCCGGTATGGCCAGTGAGAGCGCCAGCGCCGCACACGCGAATCCGAGGGCTGCCAGCAGGATGCGCCGGCGCAACGTGTCACCCAGCCAGGCGATGGCCAGCGTGCCGACCACACCGGCGCCGAACACGATACTCAGCGGCCAGCCGAGCGCCGCAAAATCCATGCCTTTGGCGCGCACGAAGTAGGTCGGCAACCAGCCGAGGATGCCGAAGCCGCAAAACGCGTTCAGCACACCGCATGCCACGTAGAGCCAATAGTTTGGCAGGCGCCGGTAGGCGTGCCGCGCATCGCCGCTCACCCGCGCTGCGCCGGGACGTTCGTGCACGAACAGCACCACCAGGGGCAACGCCACAACCAGACCGGTGGCACCGATGACCAGGAAACTGTTGCGCCACCCGTAGTGGGTGATCAGCGGCACGGTGATCAGTGCGCCGGTGGCGGTGGCCACGATGATGCCCACGTTCCAGGTGGCGTTGGCGCGGGCCCGCACCTCCTGCGGAAACCATTGCGCGGTGATCACGCCCATCATCGGCACGTGGACCGATTCGGCCAGCCCCAGCAACAGGCGCAACGCCACCAGAACCACCAGCGAGCCACCCAGCGGCCCCATGGCCATGCTGACCAGCGAAAAACCGGCAATGACCAGCACCAGGCTGCGTTTGGCGCCAAAACGCTCGGCCGCGCCGGCCAGCAGCAACTGGGCAAAACCGTAACTCAGGAAGAAGGCGCCGAGCAGGTACTGGCCGTACTCGCCCACCTGCTGGTTGGTCCAGCCGAGCTCCCGGGCCATTTGCGGCAGCGCGAACGAGACCACGTTGCGGTCCAGGTAATGCACCACGAAGGTCAGCGCAAAAATCAGCGGTATGTGCCAGGGCAGGCGCGGCGGTGTGGGCGGCATGATGTATTTCCCATGTTACGGCAGGTGCCAGGCGGCACGCCTGTCACCGGCTTGACGCCACGGGTACGCCGCAGGCCGGAGAATGCCGCGATGACCCAAATTCGTTCCCCCCTGCAGGCCCAGATCGTCCAATGGCATGTGCAAGCCGGCGCGGTCGTGCGCGCCGGCGATGTGCTGGTGGTTATCGAAGCCATGAAGATGGAGCACGAAGTCCGCGCTCCGACTGCTGGCCGCGTGGCGGAGTTGTACTTCGCCCCGGGCGAGACCGCTGGCGAGGGCGAGCTCCTGCTGCGGTTCGACGTGCTGGCCGATGCCCCCGACCCTGCCGCTGCGCTGGCCCCGGCCATGCCGGCAGAGCCCGGCCACCCCGCGCCTGCCGCTATGCCCGCCAAGCGGGCGGACCTGCAGCGCGTGATCGACCGCCATGCCCATACCCTCGACGCCAGCCGTCCCCAGGCCGTCACCAAACGCCACGCGCTGGGCCTGCGCATGGCCCGCGAGAACATCGCCGACCTGTGCGACGACGGCTCGTTCATCGAATACGGCGCCCTGGCCGTGGCGGCCCAGAGCAACCGGCGCAGCGCCGACGACCTGATGCGCAACACGCCCGCGGACGGCATGGTCACGGGCATCGGCAGCATCAATGGCATGTTGTTCGGCGCCGAGAAGTCCAAGGCCGTGGTGATGGCGTACGACGCCACCGTGCTGGCCGGCACGCAGGGCAAGAACAACCACCGCAAGACCGAGCGCATGTTGACCATCGCCCTGCAGAACCAGCTTCCGGTGGTGCTGTTTGCCGAGGGCGGCGGGGGCCGCCCGGGTGACAGCGACACCAGCGTGGCCACCGGCCTGCACAGCCCGACCTGGGTCCACTTCGGTCGCCTGAACGGCCGGGTGCCGGTGCTCGGTATCGTGGCCGGGCGCTGCTTCGCCGGCAATGCGGCGCTGCTGGGGTGTTGTGACGTGGTCATTGCCACGCGCGACAGCAACATCGGCATGGGTGGCCCGGCGATGGTGGAGGGCGGGGGGCTGGGTGTTTACACGCCGGAGCAGATCGGGCCCAGCGACGTGCAGCATGCCAACGGCGTGATCGACCTGCTGGTGGACGACGAAGCGGCAGCGGTGCGGGCGGCACGGCACTACCTCGCGTTTTTCCAGGGCCGTGCCCGCGAGTGGATGGCACCCGACGCCACCGCTTTGCGCCAGGTGGTGCCGGAAAACCGCCTGCGGGTGTACGACACGCGGCTGGCCATGGCGGGCCTGGCAGACCAGGCTAGCCTGTTGGAGCTGCGCAGCGGGTTTGGCAAGGGCATCCACATCGCGCTGGCCCGCATCGAGGGGCGCGCTGTGGGCCTGATGGCCAGCAATCCGCTGTTTCTGGGCGGCGCCATCGACGCCGATGCCGGCGACAAGGCGGCGCGGTTCATGCAGCTATGTAATGCGCACGGCCTGCCGCTGGTGAGCTTGGTCGATACACCGGGCTTCATGGTGGGCCCGGAAATCGAAGCACGGGCCCAGGTGCGCCACGTGAGCCGCATGTTCATTGCCGCCGCGCATCTGCGTGTGCCACTGCTGAGCGTTGTGCTGCGCAAAGGTTATGGCCTGGGAGCCATGGCCATGACCGGAGGCGGCTTCCACGCGCCGACCCTGACCGCCGCCTGGCCTACGGGCGAATTCGGTGGCATGGGGCTGGAGGGGTATGTGCGCCTGGGGTACCGCAAGGAACTCGAAGCAGTGCCACAGGGCCCGCAGCGCGACGCCTTGTTCGCGCAACTGGTGCAGACCAAATACGTGCAGGGCGGCGCGACCAACATTGCCTCCGTCCTGGAGATTGACGCCGTGATCGACCCGGCGGATACGCGGTCCTGGCTGGCGCGTTCACTCGACGCAGCGGCCCATGCGCCCGTGCCACCGCACGTTCCGGCAATTGACGCATGGTGATTGCGCAGTGGGCGCTGTGCAGGAGTGCTCAGCCTGATCGGGTCTTTCCGATTTCAGCCGACGGGTGCCGCAGCAGCAACCGCTCCAGCGCGTTCAGGGTGTCATAAACCGGCGCGAAGTCGGCGAACAGCGCCGGGTCGTTCGGTGCGGCGGCCCGCCCCTGCCAGTCGGCGCGAAACTGCGCAAAAATCTCGCCAAAAGTGCGTTCACCATCAATCAGTCGCAGCAGTTGCGGCCCCCAGCGCCCAGGGTGTACGCCGACGGCCACACCCGAGTGCTGGTGGCGCAACATGAAGGCGTTCCCCTTGCCGGCGGTAAACACGCGGGCGATGCTCTCGCCCGTCATGGGTTCGTGATAGAAAAACGGCACATAGGCCGTGTCCCCATAGGGCGCGGTGCAACTGGCGTCGCGTGTCACATACAGCGAATGCGTGATGATGTTGCCGATCATCAACTCGGCCATTTCGTACTGCTGGCGCCGCGGCAACTGGCGCAGCGCATGGGCCATGGCCGGCGGTTTGGCGCCCAGCACCATATGCGGCAAGTAGGGCGCGCGGCCCCGCTGCACGTCCGAGAACTCCAGGTGCATGCCGTGGCCACCCGCCTCGGGCGGCACCGCCAGCCAGTCGAACAACTCTCCGACCGTGTAGGACCGGTCCTGCGAATGCAGCAGCAGGTCGTAGATGCCGGCGTCACCCGCCTTGTGGTCGGTATGCAGGTCTTCGCCGCGCTTGAACCAGTTGCTGGCGGGCAGGCTGGCCAGCAGGTCGTGCGTATGGGCAATCTTGCGCCGCATGTCTTCTTCGCCCGCATTGACCAGCCGCATCAGGGCCTGCATCTGGTACACCCCGGTGCGGCCCGCAGTGCCATAGACCATCAGCCCGATGGCGCCATCGGGCGCCAGCACGCTTTGCAGCGCCTTGAAACCCAGGTCGGGGTCTGCCAGATGGTGCAGCACCCCGCTGCAACTGATGTAGTCGAACAGGCCCAGGCCGAGTTGTGGCAGGTTGAGCAACGAGTCGTGAACCCACGAAATGTTGTGCAGGCCGCGGATCTCCGCGCGTTTCCGGGCAAGGGCAATGCTCGCCGTGCTGATATCCAGGTGCACCACGTGGGCATTGCAGTGCCGCAGCTGCTCTGCCAGAAAGATCGTCGGATCACCGGTGCCGCCGCCTGCCACCAGAGCGCGAAAGCCGTTGCGAAAGGACTGTTTGCCGGCGAAACAGTAGTGGTTGATCATGGCCAGATCTTCCAGCCAGGTCCGCGCCAGGCGCTTGTGGTCGTCGTCGGGGTTGCAGGCCGGGTAAGGCAGGGCTTCGTACTGGTCGCGGACCAGCGCAAGGTAGTTGTCGGGTTGGTGCATGAGGAGGGGGGCTGCAGTGAGGCTGACAGTCTGCCAGAATGGCAGATTGTCCTACCGGAGACCACCATGCCTGGATTGTTGCCCCACGTCGACCCGAACGGGTTGCTCGAGTTCTCGGTCGTGTACACCGACCGCGCGCTCAACCACATGTCCCAGAGCTTCCAGGGTGTCATGCGCGACATCTCGGGCATCCTCAAGGAGGTCTACCACGCCCGCAGCGCGGTACTGGTGCCGGGTAGCGGCACCTTCGGCATGGAAGCCGTGGCCCGCCAGTTCGCCAACGACAAAAAGGTGCTGGTGATCCGCAACGGCTGGTTCAGTTACCGCTGGACCCAGATTTTCGACATGGGCAAAATCCCGGCCGAGTCCATCGTACTCAAGGCGCGCCGCCTGGGTGAGGGCAAGCAGGCTCCGTTTGTGCCGGCACCGATCGACGAAGTGGTGGCGGCGATCCACACCCACAAGCCCGACGTGGTGTTCGCCCCGCATGTCGAAACGTCCTCCGGCATGATCCTTCCCGACAGCTACATGCGGGCCGTGGCCGACGCGGTGCATGCAGTGGGCGGCCTGTTCGTGCTGGACTGCATCGCTTCGGGTGCGATGTGGGTCGACATGGTGGAGTGCGGCATCGACGTGCTGGTGAGTGCGCCGCAAAAGGGCTGGAGTGGTTCGCCCTGCTGCGCGATGGTGATGCTGAGCGAGCGCGCCCGCTCGCGCATCGACTCCACCACCAGCAGCAGTTTTGCCTGTGACCTGCGCAAGTGGATGCAGATCATGGAAACCTACGAAGCCGGTGGCCACGCCTACCACGCCACCATGCCGACCGACGCGCTGACACGTTTGCGCGAGGTGATGCAGGAAACCCAGCGTTACGGGTTTGCCAGGGTGCGTGCCGAGCAGCAGGCGCTGGGCGACAAGGTGCGCGCGCTGTTCGAGGCGCGCGGCATCCGCAGCGTGGCGGCGCCCGGCTTCCAGGCGCCGGGTGTTGTCGTGAGCTACACCGACGATCCGGAGATCCAGTCCAGCAAAAAGTTTCTCGGCCAGGGTCTGCAGACCGCGGCCGGAGTGCCGCTGCAATGCGACGAAGGCGCGGACTTCCAGACCTTCCGTGTCGGCTTGTTCGGGCTGGAGAAGTTGCACAACGTCGAGCGCACCGTGAGCCACCTCGCCGCCGCGCTCGACAAGATCCTGCCACCGGCCACTTCCGCCGCAGCCCGGCAACCTGCCTTGCAGGCTTGAACCAGGGCGTTGTGGATTCCCTGGGTTTGACCTCGCTGCCGCTGTTCCCGCTCGGAACGGTGCTGTATCCCGGCGGCCTGCTGCCGCTGCGGATCTTCGAGGTGCGTTACCTCGACATGATCGGCAAATGCCACAAGCACGGTGCGCCGTTCGGCGTCGTGGCCCTGGTGCAGGGCTCCGAGGTCCAGCGGCCCGCAGCCGCGGGCCCCAGCGGTGACGGGTTTGCCAACGAGGTGTTCGATGCCGTGGGCACCTTGGCCAGCATCACCGATTTCTCGGTCCCGCAGGCGGGTTTGATGGTCCTCCGTTGCACCGGCATGCAGCGTTTCGCGGTGACGCGCCGCGAACGGCTCAAGCACGGATTGTGGGTAGCGGACGTGACCAGCCTGGCGCCCGACCAGGACATCCCGGTGCCGCCGGACCTGCAACACGTGTCCGACGCACTGGGCAGACTTGTCCGCGCGCTGCAGGACAAGGGCGTCGCGCAAGGCGATCTGCCGCTGCTGCAGCCCTACCGCCTCGGCGATTGCGGATGGGTCGCCAACCGCTGGTGCGAGTTGCTGTCGATGCCGCTGGATATGAAGCAGCGCTTGATGGTGCTGGACAACCCGTTGCTGCGCCTGGAGCTGGTGAGTGACATGCTGGAGCGCGGCGGCATCACCGCTTGAGTCAGGGGGCTGCAGCTCGCGCCGCGTGGCCTGTGCACACGCTTGCGCGCAGCCTCAGGTCCTCCTTGCAGGTTGGTGGAGCCATAGTGGCACCCAGGTCGGCGTCGCTCTGTGCGCCAGCACACCGACCGCAACCCCATCACGGTCAAAGATCCAGGTCCGGGACCACCGTGCCCGTCACCCCACCTGGAGCCTCACCATGACATTCGCCCTCACCCCTCTTGTATCGCTGCTGGCCGGCGTTCTGATCCTGATCGTGCCCCGACTGCTGAACACCATCGTCGCCGTTTACCTGATCGTGATCGGTTTGCTCGGGCTGTTCGGGAGGCATTTGAAATAAGTCACGTGAAAGAGTGCTATCGCACGGAGCACTTGCTGCACCGTGCGTAGGCTGGTGCCCAGTCGCTGCCAATCCGCAGACGTTGGGCACCAGCGACCCTTTCCTGCGAACAGTCTCACCTAATAAGCGTCATCGGGTGGTAGGGGCATGGCCCCCCACCCCTGACGCTGTGCCGAATATGTGAACTTCTGCGTGAAGGCCGGATCAGCGGGAAGGCACCACCGTGACGCTTTCGCGCAGGATGCCGCCGCCGCCCACACTGCCGCTGCTGGTGGTACCCTCGCCACGCATACGCGCCTCGCAGGTGCTGCGGTCCATGCCTTCATGCGCGGTACAACGCAGGTTCGCGTTTTGCACGAATGCGCCTGTCGCCGTGGTCAACCCGCCGCGGCGCGCCGCGGCCAGGGCATTACCCGCTTCCCGCCGGCAGGTGGCCATGTCCTGGTTGGACTGGCCGCTGCTGCACACCGCCATATCCTGGCGGTAACGTGTTTGTGCCTCGGCCGAGTTGCTGTTGCCGGCCGCGTTGGCGTGTGACGTGGCCATGAGTAGGCTGGCGGCTGCCAGGACCAGGGTAGAAAGAGAAGTGGGGATCGTGCACATGGGAACTCCGGACAGGAAGTGGGTGGACGTGTCAGACTACGCATCGAACCAGATTGCGTATGTGCGTTGGCGCACGGAAGCCTGAAGTCCGTGCGGCAACAATCGGTTTTGTGGCCGGTCGTTTGTGTGCACCGGCCTTGATGAAAACTTGATGTCTGCTTCTCGCTACCTCCCAGCATGACCCTGCCGCGTCCTCTCCTGTGGATCCTCGCAGCGGTGGCCGTGCCACCGGCCCTGGCCGTCCTTTTCCTCGCGCTGTTCGGATGGAACTGGCTGCGTGCGCCCATCGAGCGTGCCGCGCTGGACAAGACCGGGCGCGTGTTGTCCATTCAAGGCGACCTGACTGTGGCGTGGGGCTGGCCGTCGCCGCGCCTGCGCGCGGCGGCTTTGAATTTTGCCAATCCAGCGTGGGCCAGTGAACCCCAGATGGTCTCCGCGGACGCGGTGGAAATAAGTGTCGACCTGGCACAACTGCTACAGCGCCACCTGGTGTTTCCCGAGGTGTCGCTGGGCCATGCCAAGGTGTTCCTGGAGCAGGGTACCGCAGGACGCAAGAGCTGGTTGCTGGACCTGGGGCAACAGGATGAAAACGCCAGCGTGCGTATCGGTCGCCTGAGTCTGGACCACGCCACGCTCGGGTTTGACGATGCGGTGCAGAAGACCCGCATCCGCGCCGACCTGTCGACGCTCAACACACCGCCCACCGTGGATGCGGGTGTCGCATTCAACGCGCAGGGCACGTTCCGCGGCCTGCCATTGAAGGCGCAGGGCACTGGCGGGCCGGTCCTGGCGCTGCGCGACGAAGCCACGCCGTATGCGCTGGTCATCGATGCCACCGTGGGCCAGACCCGCGTACGCGCCAACGGCACCATCACCAGCCTGCTGAAGATCAGCGCGATGGACATGCAGATGGCCCTCAGCGGCGACAGCCTGGAGCAGCTCTACGTGTTGCTGGGCATCGCACTGCCCCGGACCCGAGACTACGTCCTGGCTGGGCGCCTGGTGCACACGGGCACGCGCTGGAGTTATGACCGGTTCGTCGGTCGCATGGGCCTGAGCGATGTTGCCGGCTCGGTACAGGTCGACACTGGTGGCGTGCGCCCGGTGCTGACTGCGGACCTGCGCTCCACCGTGCTGGACCTGGCCGAACTCGGACCCTTGATCGGGGCCCGTACCGCAAGCGTGGCCGCAGCGCGCAAGGAGGCCGCCCCGGCGGCGCGCGCTCTGGCCGAAACACCGCGTGCGCGCGTGTTGCCCGACCTGCCTTTCGACTCGGGGCGCTGGAACACCCTGGATGCAGAGGTGAGCTTGCATGCCGGCACCATCCGCCGCGACCGCGCCTTGCCGTTGCAGGCGATCGACACCCACCTGAGCCTGCGCGACTCGGTCATCCAGCTCGACCCGCTGGACTTCACGGTGGCTGGTGGTCACTTCAGTGGCGTGGTCACGCTGGACGGCAAAAGGAAGCCGATCCAGGCACGGGCCCGCATGCAGGCCCGCAAGCTGCAACTGGCCCAGATGTTCCCGACCTTCGAGCTGGGCCGCAACAGCATCGGTGAGCTCAATGGCAGGTTCGACCTCACTGGCAGCGGCAATTCGGTCGGCAGCATGCTGGCCGGCTCGAGCGGGAACGTGGGCCTGGTCGTGGTGGGTGGCGAGATCAGCCAGCTGATGATGGAAAAGGCCGGCTTGCATCTGTGGGAGATCCTGCAACTGAACCTGTCGGGCGACCGGCAGGTCAAGTTGCGTTGCGCCGTGGCCGACTTCGATGTGCGGCGCGGTACCATGCAGGTGGATGCGCTGGTGTTCGACACCGCCGTGACCACCCTGCTGGGCACTGGCCAGATCGATCTGGCAAACGAGAGCGTCGATATCACACTCAACCAGAAGACCAAAAACACCAGCATCGTGGCCCTGCGCAGTCCGATCCGCATCCACGGCCCTCTGGCGCAGCCGCTGGTGGAGGTGGACAAGACCCGGCTGGCGGCGCGGGCGCTGGGGGCGCTGGCGCTGGGCGTCGTCAACCCGTTCCTGGCCCTGATTCCGCTGATCGACGCCGGGCCGGGCAAGGACAGTGACTGCGCGTTGCTGGTCAGTGCCGCCCGGGCCCAGCCCCCGGCCAGAAACCCGCCTGCGGGCCCGCTGCGATGAGCTCGCTCGCCCGACCACCGGCGTGGCGCGCCGTGCTGCTCTGCGCGTGTGGGGTGCTCGCCGCCGGCTGTGCCTCGCTGCCCGATACCGATGCACTGATTGAGCGGCATGCAGGCCAGACGGCACGCTTCGCCGACGCGTTGGGGCCTGTCTCGGCCAAACGCAGCGCGGCGGTGCTGGCACAACTCCAGCGCAGTTCGGGTGACATCGACATCCTGGACAAGCAAATCGCGCTGGAGCAGGCCATCAGCGACAGCCCGCTGGTATTGGGCAACAAGGTCACCTTGCTGCAGGACGGAGCAGCCACTTATCCGGCGATGGCAGAAGCGATCAGCAAGGCGCGTGATCACATCAATCTGGAGTCCTACATCATCGAGGACGATGCCGTGGGCCGGCAGTTTGCCGACCTGCTGATCGCGCAGCAGGCCCGGGGTGTGCAGGTCAATGTTCTGTACGACAGTGTGGGCGCCTTCCAGACCCCGAAGGCCTATTTCGACCGGCTGCGCCAGGGGGGTGTCGCGGTGCTGGAGTTCAACCCGGTCAATCCGTTGCTCGGTCAGGTGCCTTGGCGTGTCAACCACCGGGACCACCGCAAGCTGCTGGTGGTGGATGGCCAGACCGCCTTTCTGGGGGGCATCAACATCAGCAGTGTGTATTCCTCGGGCTCGTTCGTCCGGCGCACACGCAAGGCCGACAGCGACCCGGTGGCGTGGCGCGACACCGACCTGCAGATCGAAGGGCCGGTGGTGGCCGATTTTCAGCGCCTGTTCCTGCAGACCTGGGAAAAGCAGCGCGGTGCCCCACTGGCCGCCAAAAACTACTTGCCGCCCCTTGTGGCGCAGGGCAGCGACATCGTGCGTGCCATCGGCAGCACACCCGACGACCCGTACAGCCTGATGTACCTCACGCTGATCTCCGCCATCGGGAACGCGGAGCGGCAGGTGTACCTCACGCAGGCCTATTTCGTTCCCGACCCGCAACTGGTCAAGGCGATGGTGGACGCCGTTGCGCGGGGCGTCGATGTGCGCCTGATCCTGCCCGGGCGCTCCGACTCGGACTTCGCGTTTCATGCCGGGCGTGCCCACTTCTCGCGCTTGATGCAGGGAGGTGTGAAGCTGTATGAGCGCGCAGGCCCGTTGCTGCACTCCAAGACGGTGGTGATCGACGGCGTCTGGTCCACGGTCGGTTCGTCCAACCTCGACTGGCGCAGCTTCCTGGACAACGACGAGGTCAACGCCGTGGTGTTGGGGCGCGGGTTCGCGCAGCAGATGCTGGTGATGTTTGCCAGCGACATGGCGGCCTCGCAGGCCATCGATCCAGTGGCCTGGGAGAAACGCTCACCCGTGCTGCGCCTGAAGGAATGGATGGCGCGGATGTGGGAGCGGCTGCTGTAGCCGCAACGCTGTTTCCATAGTCGGTTTTCGTTCGGGCTGATCCCTTCGACAAGCTCAGGGCAGGCGCTTCGACAGGCTCAGGGCAGGCGGCTTCGACAGGCTCCCTTCGACAGGCTCAGGGCAGGCGGCTTCGACAAGCTCCCTTCGACAGGCTCAGGGCAGGCGGCTTCGACAGGCTCAGCCCGAACGGAGTGGGGGCTGTGTGAACGGGCATGCTGCAGTGTGCAACGCCATTCACACAAGTCCGTTCGCCCTGAGCTTGTCGAAGG
>JAYVRP010000555.1:0-1737 GCA_043776215.1 Rhodoferax sp.
GCGCGCGTTGCCTGACGCCCGGGACGGCCTCAAGCCCGTGCATCGGCGTGTGCTTTTCGCCATGCACGAACTCAACAACGACTGGAATCGCGCCTACAAGAAGTCGGCCCGCATCGTGGGCGATGTCATCGGCAAGTACCATCCTCACGGTGACCAGTCGGTCTACGACACCATTGTGCGCATGGCGCAGGACTTTTCGATGCGCCACATGCTCGTGGACGGCCAGGGCAACTTCGGCTCGGTGGACGGTGACAACGCAGCCGCCATGCGTTACACCGAAATCCGGCTTGCAAAGATCACCCATGAGATGCTGGCCGACATCGACAAGGAAACCGTCGATTTCGGGCCCAACTATGACGGGTCCGAAAAAGAACCGCTGGTACTGCCCAGCAAATTGCCCAATCTTCTGGTCAACGGATCCGGCGGCATCGCGGTCGGCATGGCAACGAACATCCCGCCGCACAACCTGAACGAAGTCGTCGATGCCTGCCTGCATTTGCTGCGCCACCCGGAAAGTTCCATCGATGAATTGATGGAAATCATCCCGGCGCCGGACTTCCCCACCGCCGGAATCATTTACGGAATCAACGGTGTCAAGGATGGTTACCGCACTGGGCGCGGCCGGGTCGTCATGCGCGCCAAGTGCCACTTCGAAGACATCGACCGCGGGCAGCGTCAGGCCATCATCGTTGACGAGTTGCCCTACCAAGTCAACAAGAAAACCTTGCAGGAGCGCATGGCCGAGCTGGTGCACGAGAAGAAGATCGAGGGCATCAGCCATATCCAGGACGAGAGCGACAAGTCCGGCATGCGCCTGGTGATCGAGCTCAAACGCGGCGAAGTGCCCGAAGTGGTGCTCAACAACCTGTACAAGCAGACCCAGTTGCAGGACACCTTCGGTATCAACATGGTGGCCCTTGTGAACGGGCAGCCCAAGTTATGCAACCTGAAGGACCTGATTGAAGTCTTCCTCGAACACCGGCGCGAAGTGGTCACGCGGCGCACTGTCCATACCTTGCGCAAGGCACGGGAACGTGGTCACGTGCTCGAAGGCCTGGCCGTTGCACTGGCCAATATCGACGAATTCATTGCCATCATCCGTAACGCACCCACACCGCCGGTGGCCAAAGTGGAGCTAATGAACCGGGCCTGGGACAGCCAACTGGTGCGCGACATGCTCACCCGCACCCGGGCCGACGGCGGCGTTGTCAACGCCGACGACTATCGTCCGGACGGCCTGGAAAAGGCGTTCGGCATGGGCGGCGACGGCCTGTACCGTTTGTCCGATACCCAGGCCCACGAGATCCTGCAGATGCGTCTGCAGCGCCTCACCGGGCTGGAGCAGGACAAAATCGTTGCCGAGTACAAGGAGGTGATGGCAGAAATCGAAGACCTGCTCGACATCCTGTCCAAGCCGTCACGGGTGTCGACCATCATCAGCGACGAGCTCGGGCATATCAAGCAGGAGTTCGGACAGACCAAACTCGGCATGCGGCGCAGTCTGATTGAGCACAGCTCCTACGACCTGAGTACCGAAGACCTCATCACGCCCACCGACATGGTGGTCACCCTGAGCCACAGCGGCTACATCAAGAGCCAGCCATTGTCAGAGTACCGGGCCCAGAAGCGCGGCGGGCGCGGCAAGCAGGCCACCGCCACCAAGGAAGACGACTGGGTCGATCAGTTGTTCATCGCAAACACCCACGACTACATTTTGTGTTTCTCCAACCGTGGCCG
>JAYVRP010000556.1:0-1736 GCA_043776215.1 Rhodoferax sp.
CCGAGGGGTTTTCGTGTGTGGTCTTGGGCACCCACGGCACGTCCACATCGAGCAGGATGCCCAGGTCGGCCGTGGCGACGAACGGCGCTGGCTGGTAACCGGCAAAACACGGCGAGCCGCGCGAGATATTCATGTGCACGGTGTTGAACTCGCACACCCGGATGCCCGCCAGGCGGGCAAGACGCTCCAGCAAGGCCGGTGTCGCCTGGTTGCGGCCTGCGTACGCAGTCACCAGCAGCGGGTTGTCCGCGGCCATCAGGCGGCGCGCCACGTCCTGCACCTGCGCCACCCCGGTGCCAGACGCCTTGACCGCACCGTGGCGCGCGGCAGGGAAGCGGCGCGCCACAGGCGACGCCACTGCAGCGGCGAGCACCTCGCGCGGCAGCATCAGGTACACCGGCCCCATCGGGTCGCTCTGCATCACGGACACGGCGCGACCCAGCACCTCGGTGGCCACTTCGGGTGCCTGCAAGGTGGCCTCCCATTTGACATAGGGACGCACCAGGCTGGCCTGGTCGAAGGGCTCCTGCACGAAATGCACATAGGTGTCGCGCCCGCCAGGCAGCTCACCGTGGCTGGAGAACGGTGCGCGCCCAGCCATCACCAGCACCGGGATGCGGGCCCGCGCCAGATTGTGCAAGCCCATGGCGGTATTGGCGGTACCGGCATCCACATGCACCAGCACGGCCTGGCCGCGACCGGTGGCGGCGGCATAACCGCCCGCCATGTGCACGGCCGTGTTCTCGTGTGGGCACAACACCACCTGCGGCACGGCACGGCCCTCGGCACGCAAACGCGCCAGTTCCTCGATCAGCGGCGCATGGTCGGTTCCCAGGTTGCAGAACAGATAGCGGATACCCCGGTCGACCAGAGCCTCCAGCAAAAGCGCGGCAGCAGACTGCATGGCGGATTGGTTCAGCGGGGGCCAGCGCCGCGCGCCTGGTCCACCAGTGCCAGCGCGTCGTGCGGCAAAACGTCCCCACGCCAGGCCACGTGCTGGTCGGGCCGGGACAGCACCAGCTTGTGGGCGTACGCGGACGGGGCCACCGTCACGTCGATGTCCAGCACCTGCAACGGCATGCCACGCAGGCGCGCCGCATGCTCCAGCGCTTGCGTATCGGCGGCGGGGTCGGTGCGCAGCAAGGTGAAATCGTCGCCCAACGCGTCGTAGAGCGAGCGGCCGGCAGGCAGCCAGAAGTGCGGCGTGCGGCACCCCGGCACGGTCGACGGTGTGAAGCCCGCCATGGTGTAGGCGGGCGCGGCCTCGCCGTCGTAACGGATCAAGGGCGACCGGTCGTAGAAGTACCCGAAGTTCAGGCCGCCGCAGCAATACTGGTTCACGTTCAGGTCGTACAACGCGCGGCCAGCCTCCGACCGTGCGCGCGCGCCCGCCTCGTTGTTGTCCTCGATGTGGGCCGGCACTCCTTCACGCTGCTTTTGCAGCGCAATGGCATGGTTCATGGCAAAACGCGACACCTGCTCGGTGATCGGCTGGCGTTCGGCCTCGTAGGCCGCCAGCACCGATTCACCACCCCAGCCCTTGATCCGCGATGCCAACTGCCAGGACAGGTTCATGGCGTCCGCAATACCCGCGTTCATGCCGTAACCAGCCATCGGAATCCACAGATGCGCAGCATCCCCGCAGATAAAAATGCGCCGGTCGCGGAAACGGTCTGCAACCAGGCGCCGGCCGACCCAGTCCTCCTTGGTGAGCACCTCGTACTGAAAATCAGCAC
>JAYVRP010000557.1:0-1735 GCA_043776215.1 Rhodoferax sp.
CTGGGGCATGCGCGCGGCGCTGAACCAGGGTGGTGTGGCCATCGATGCGGCTTTGTTGCAGGCACGCGCCGCCCCCGTGGGGCCGGTGGTGTTGTTCGACGTGGGCGACAACGTGGGTGGCGGCAGCCCCGGCGACTCGACCTTCATCCTGCACGCCGCACGTCGGCTTGGCATCACGGAACTGCTGCAGGCGGTAAATGACCCACAGGTGGTGAAGATGGCGCAAGCGGCTGGTGTTGGTGGCCGCATACAGGCCGAATTGGGTGGCAAGAGTGACTCCATGCACGGCACGCCCTTTCAGGTGCAAGGCGTGGTGACTGCGCTGTCGGACGGGCGTTATGAAGAGACTGGCCCCACCCATGGCGGTTTTCGCTTCTACAACAACGGGCCGAGTTGCGCGCTGCGCACCGACGATGGCTTCACCTTGATCGTTACCTCATTTCCCTCGGGATCTTCAAGCCTGCAGCAGTTTCGCCATCTGGGGGTGGAGCCCACCGCCATCAAGATCGTTGTCGCCAAAGGCGTGCATTCGCCACGCCCAGCGATGGAGCCGATTGCCAAACAAATGCTGTGGGTGGCCACACCGGGTGTCACCACAGCCGACTTGACCACCTTTAGCTACCAGCACCGGCGCGTACCCATGTACCCGCTGGAGCCGCAAACGCAGTGGCCGTAAGGGCGCTCCGTTGCTCCAGCGATCAGTACAGCCGGTCACGGTAACTGTCATCGATACTGGCCTGAACGGATTCCACGCTGGCCGAGATCTTGGCGTGGTCCACTATGGCTTGGGCCAGTGAGGCCAACCCGTCCAAGCTGGGCCACTTCTGCTGATCCCACAGGTGCGAGCGGATTACACACTTGGCGCAATGCAGAAACACCCGATCAACCGTCACGACGGTGGCCAGAGCGGGTGCCTTGCCGCCAACGGCCATTCTCTCCAGCAACCAGCTGTCGCGAACGATCTTCGCTTTGCCACTGGCACGTAGAGTTTCTGCTTTTCCGGGAATGAGAAACAACAGGCCTACATGCGGCCGATCCAGAATATTCAGCAATGTATCGGCCAACCGGTTACCCAGTCTCTCGGGAATCGCAAGCGTATGGTCGTCCAGCACATGCACAAAACCGGCCGGATCGCCCTTGGGCGAAACGTCCACCTTGCCATTGTTGTCGGCTGAAGCAATCAACAGAAATGGTGACCTCGCAATGAAGGCACGGCAGTGGACATCGAGCGTGTGAATGACCTTGCCGGTCGTCGAGGCGCTGGGTTGGCCCAATACTTCGCGTAGCTGGGCAGCGGTAGTAATCGTGTCTTTGAATAGAGTGGTCATGGTTGGTGCTGCGTGTCGGGGGTTGATGGGGTTTTTGGTACAGCTTTTTGGCTGGCCGCAACAGCGATCAGGGTCTGCCAGTATCGGCAGGATACGCCGTGTCCTGGCGCCAGCCAGTGCCAATGCGGCACTCCGGCCCCGAGCTGCTCGCCAAACACGCAGGGCCACTGTCACTGGGCACGGCGCGAAAGTCCGCGTCCACCGGCGCCTGCATCAGCCGAGCGCGCTGCAGCGCTGGCTGCGGAACCGGAACCGCGTTCAGCAGGCTGCGGGTATAGGGGTGACCGGGGTTGCCGAATACCAGCCAGTCCACCCTGCCCCGCAGACGCGCCGAAGCCAGCCCGCTGGCGGCACCAATCAACAAGCCCATGAGCCCGGCAATGAGGGTCAGCTCGGCGGTGACGGCG
>JAYVRP010000558.1:0-1734 GCA_043776215.1 Rhodoferax sp.
GCCCTGCAGCGCGCGGATGGCCAGTGGCCGTTGCTCGAATGCCGCCATCGCCGCCTGCGCGGTTTCCTGGTGCACCGCGAACACATCGGTGGGTGTTGCCAGAAAGGCCAGTGTGGTGTCGGCACGCGCAGCACACGCGGCTGCCATCACCATGTCCATGCCCATGGACACCCGCACGTGCCGTTCGCCATCGAGGTAGGCCAGGGCGGCGATATCCAGCGGAACGCCCAGGCTCTTCAACCAACTGGCGATGACCGGCGCTTCGGTCAACAGGTCGGCGCCGGCATGCTCGGTCCAGGTGTCGCCGCTGGCATCGGCCATGTCGCCGCGCAGCGGGACCGACATGCGGGCGTTGCCCTGTCGCACGATGCCCAGGATGCGTTGCCACACCGGCGCACGCGCAACGTCCACCGCAACGATGTGGGTGCGCCACTGCGCCAGCCAGCGCAACGGCCCGGCTTCGCTGCCCGCACCGAGCAACACCATCGTGCGGTCGGACAGGTCGAACCATTCGGGGTGCGCCTGGCACCGGCGCAGGGCTTGCGCTGCGCTGGGCTCAATGATGCCGCGTTGCTCCCAGTCGGCAATCTGCGCGGCAAGGCGCGCCCCATGCAGTTCCTTACCCCGCAGGGGAACCGTCCAGGGAGCGGGCGCGGGTGCGCCGGCGCCCTGGATCGTGCGGGTGCGCAGCGGGCCGGGGGCGCCTGACAGCGCCGCGCGCAACGAGGTCGGACCCGACGGCACCTGCCATTGCAAGGTCTCCCAGGCGGCGTCGAGCCCCGCGCGCGCGCTGGCCAAGGCCGCCTGCGGCGACACGAGCGCGTCGTCCACCAGATGCCGGAAATACTGCGGGTAAGTGCGGCGCCACCGGGTTTCCCGCAGTGCCGCGTGGGCATGGTCGGCACGTAGGGGTTGGAGCGCGGCGGCCAGGATGCGCGCACCGGCCTGAGTGGTACCGCGCGTGCCATCGGCGTCTGCCGGAAAGACGATCCCGGTGGCGGGCTCTGTGGTCATCAGGCAACCTTCGTGCTGCGCACTGCGGTGCGAGCTTGCTTGGGGCGGCCCGGCGCGGCGCTCATGCAGCCTCCCTTTTGCAGGGGTGAAAGATGCGCGCTGTGCAGCTGCTGCAAACCTGTGCATTCAGCCGCCGGTAGAGCGTTTCGAACACGTCGTCACCGAGCTTGAAAAAATTGTCGGCGCCGATCTCGTCGAAGACGCCGCTGCGTCGCAGCATCTCCATCGGCTCGTTCTTCAGGTTGAACAGGTACAGGGCGCCGCCCATCGCGCGCCGGCGCCGTGCCTCCTGGCCCAGCAGGTGGGCGCCTGCCAGATCCACGAAGTTGATGCCCGAGGCCACCAGCAACACGTGGCGCTGCATCGGGTTGCGCTCGTCGATCATTTGCAAGGCCTCCTGCAGATGGTTGACCGCACCGAAAAAGATGGAGCCATTGAGCCGCACGATCTTGAGTTGCGGGCAGTCCGGCAGGCCGGTGTCGGTGCTGAAGCCCAGAATGTGTTGTGCATCGACGGGTTTCACGTCCTCCAACGGCGGCCGCGCGGTGCGGTTCAGGTACAGCATCATCGACAACAACACACCGATGTAGATGGCGAACTCCAGGTCCATGGTCAGGGTGGCGACAAACGTGGCCAGAAGCACGGCGGTCTCGGGCCGGCTGGCATGCAGGATCTCGGCGATCTGGCGCCGGTCCACCAGGCCCCATGCCACCACGAACA
>JAYVRP010000559.1:0-5527 GCA_043776215.1 Rhodoferax sp.
CTCGGCAAACACGCGCTCGAACTCCTCGCGCGCCAACGCGCCAGCCTCATGCGGGAAGGCGACCTCGATCACGTTGGCCGCCGGGATGTCGCGCTTCTGGCGGTAATACGCACCGGTCTCCACGCTGGCGGGGTCGGCCGTGTTGATGATCAGTGCGAGCTGGTGTGCGTCGAGTGCCCACGCGCGGTTGCCAAAGAGCGATGCCGTGCCCAGAAGGCAAAGCACCAGCAGCCAGCGATGCAGATCGCGTGGGGAATATCGGAAGTCCACGGGAACAGGAAGCAAATGCTTAGCCGATTCTTCCCAGCTCGGGCATCTGCAGTGCCTGGGACGACGGAGATTTCAGAAACAGGATGCAACCCTCCTCGCTGAAAACTTCCCGGTGGTCGGAGCCGCGGCTGGCCATCGTGTAGTCGCCAGTGTGAAACAGATGGCCATCGATCACCACGGAGCCTTGCACCACCAGGCACTCCTCATCTCCGTCGGCATGGGCGTGCGCAGGGAACCGGGCGCCGGGTTGCATCTTCACCAGCCACGACAGGGTAGTCCCGTCATTGCGCAATGCCTTGACCTGCACCTGTGGATCGACAAGGTACCAGCCGTCCGCGTCGAGCAACCGAAAGTGACCGGGTGCCCGGCTCGCGCGAATACGGGCCATCAGGCCTGATTTGATCGTCGCCAACTCGGAATCGTCGGCGTTGGCGCCACTCGCGCCGGCATCCAGCGCAAGCGCGAGGGCCCCCACCCACGCGGGGGACAAAGGCGGCTCGTGCGCTTCGCTTGAGTCAACAGGGTTTGCCATGAAATTCTCCCTCGGTGATGGCGGTCTGCATGGTCGCAGCTTCCAGGTGGACGTCGCCCTGCCCTGTGGACCACTTCAATTGGTGTGCCATGCCTGGCGACGTCTGTTGGAGCAGTGGCTGCAGGGCTTGCAAAGCCCGGCGCAAGGTCGACTTCACTGTTCCCAGGGGCACGCCCAGATGGCTGCTTATTTCGGTGTGGCTCAGGTCCGAGAAAAAGGCAAGGCCAATCATTTGCCGTGCGGAAGGCGTCAAGGTTTGAATGGCGTCCCTCAACAACGAGCTTTCTTGCGCTTGTTGAATCTTTTCGTGCACTGCCGGCTCCTCCGACAGGCGCATTTCCAGCATGACATCGGCCATATCGCTGTCAAACAGGACGAGTTGAGCAGATTGTTTGCGACGGGCATCCAGTGCACGCGAACGGGCAATGGTCAATAACCAGGCCATTGCGGAGCCGCGTTCTGTGTCAAACCGGTCTGCCTGGTTCCACACCTGGAAAAACGTGTCTTGTGCCACCTCGGACGCCACCCCGGCGTCAGGCACAAAACGCCGTGCGAACCCCAAAACCCGCCTGGCAGTCAGGTCATACAGCGTGGACATGGCCCGCTCTGCACCGGCACCTCTGCGTGCGATCAACTTGACGAGGTCGCGCAACTGTTCGTCGCTTGAGATGCCATCCAATTGCACCGTCATTTTGTCAATGCCTCGCGTGAAATAACCCGCGCAGGGCAAGGCCGGGCGATGGACAAGGAGGCGGTGGCGGAGATGGTAACCGATACCCGGGACTAAAAAGGACATACAAGCATCATTGGACCCACACCATGCAGACAGAGTTGTGGCTCAAGGTATACGGATGCCGCCACGATCTGGATGCAGACACCCATTCAGGTAGTCGGTGCCGAGGATCATCCATGCGCGCTGGGGTGCGATTTCGCGTCTCCATCATCGGGCGAAAGCTCCCGGTTGTGGCGCAGCGCCCTGTCGACCCAGTGCTGGAGCGCCGCAGGTGTGTGGAGAACTTCCGCGTCAATGTGGACGTAGCCTGGAGATTCTCGGCCCCGCATCATGACAGGGTGGCAGCCCTTCTGCGCGAGCGCTGCAGCAACCATGGCGGGCCCGATGCGGCACATGATGCGGTCCTTGCGGGCGGACATGCAGAGTTTGCCTCGCACCATGAAACCAGTGCTCCCGAACATGCGCTTCTCGACCAGGTCGGGAACATGTGCCAACGCAGCGCGAGTGCGTCGGACCAAGTCGTCGGTTGGATTCATGGCAGCGTGACATCCGTGATGGTGCAAGATGACATTCTCGGTCGCGGTGGCCGATGGGGCAATTCAAGACGATCCAGCCGTCGAACCGGATTTCGGCGAAGATGTCGGCCAGTCGACGGGTGCTCACCCCAGACGGCATCGTCCGGTTTCATGTCTGCCTTTGTACTCACCATCTGGAATTCACGCCATGAGCGATTCATCTTCCTACACCCCTCCCAAAGTCTGGACCTGGAACATGGAAAGCGGCGGCCGCTTTGCCAGTATCAACCGCCCGATTGCAGGGCCTACACACGACAAGGAACTGCCGGTGGGCCGCCACCCCCTGCAACTCTATTCTCTGGCCACGCCCAATGGTGTCAAGGTCACGGTGATGCTGGAAGAGTTACTGGCGCTGGGGCACAGCGGGGCGGAGTACGACGCCTGGCTGATTCGCATCAGCGAAGGTGATCAGTTCGGCAGTGGTTTCGTGGCGGTCAATCCGAACTCCAAGATTCCCGCGCTGCTCGACCGCAGTGGGCCGACGCCGATCCGGGTATTCGAATCCGGCGCCATTCTCATGCATCTGGCCGAGAAGTTTGGCGCTTTTCTTCCCACCGAGCCCGGCAAACGCGCCGAGTGCCTGTCGTGGCTGTTCTGGCAGATGGGCAGCGCGCCCTACCTCGGCGGCGGGTTCGGGCACTTCTACTCTTACGCCCCGACCAGGATTGAATACGCCATTGACCGTTTTGCGATGGAGGTCAAGCGCCAGCTCGACGTGCTGGACCGTCGCCTGGCCGAGGTGCCGTACCTGGCGGGGGAGGACTACACGATCGCCGACATGGCGGTCTGGCCGTGGTATGGCGCACTGGCCAAGGGCCTGGTCTACGGGGCGGGTGAATTCCTGCAGGTGCAGGAGTACACCAACGTCCAGCGCTGGACCGAGCTGATCGCCGCGCGGCCGGCGGTGAAGCGGGGGCGCATGGTCAACCGCACCTCGGGCGCGCTGGCGAGCCAGCTACACGAACGCCATGATGCGGGCGATTTCGACACCAGGACCCAGGACAAGCTGGTGGAGCCCAGCGCCTCCTGAGGCTGCGGCAACACCGGCGGGCACCACACCGGGCTACCGGGCCGGATGTCAGGCCGCCAGCTTGAGTGGGTGCTGGTGTGCCAGCACTCGCGCAGCCAACGGCCGCACGGCATCCCCTATGGCACCGATGTGCTCCGGTGTCGTGCCGCAGCAGCCCCCCACGATGTTCACCAGGCCCTGCTCGGCAAACTCGCGCAGCAGGCGTGACGTCACTTCAGGAGTCTCGTCGAAGCCGGTCTCCGACATGGGATTGGGCAAGCCGGCATTGGGATAACAACTGATGAAGGTGTCGGGCGCGGCTCGGTTGAGCTCCTGGATGTAGGGGCGCATCAGCGCTGCGCCAAGCGCGCAATTCAGGCCGATCGCCAGTGGCCGGGCGTGGCGCACGCTGTACCAGAATGCGGTGACGGTCTGGCCGCTCAGGATGCGCCCCGAAGCATCGGTCACCGTGCTGCTGATGATCAAAGGCAGGCATTCGCCGGTTTGCTCGAACACCTCGTCAATGGCAAATAGCGCGGCTTTGGCATTGAGCGTGTCGAAGATCGTCTCCACCAGCAATACGTCGCTGCCACCTTCAATCAGGGCCAGGGTCTGCTCGAAGTACGCTGCGCGCAACTGCTCGAAGGTGACATTGCGCGCGCCGGGGTCGTTCACGTCCGGGCTGATGCTGGCAGTCTTGGGTGTCGGCCCGAGCGCCCCGACGACAAAACGCGGACGCTCGGGCGTGGAGAACCGGTCACAGGCGGCACGGGCCAGCCGTGCGGAGGCCAGGTTCATCTCGCGCGCCAGGTGGGACATGTCGTAGTCGGCCTGCGCCACGGAGGTGGCGCCGAAGGTGTTGGTCTCCACCAGATCGGCGCCAGCGGCAAGGTAAGCCGCGTGGATATCGGAGATGATGTCCGGCCGGGTCAGGCTCAGCAACTCGTTGTTGCCTTTGACGTCCTTGTGAACGTTCTGGAAGCGCTGGCCCCGGTATTGCGACTCGTCGAGGCGAAAACGCTGGATCATGGTGCCCATGGCGCCGTCCAGGATGGCGATGCGTGTCTGCAGGATCGCCGGCAGAGCCTGGCCCCGCGTGTAGGTGGGCAAGTTCAATTGGTCTTCTCGACTCCGTTGATGAATTCCAGCGGCTTTTGCTGGCCATTGGCGAAGGTGTGAACCCCCTGCCCGTGGCGCACGCCGCGCTCGAATGATCCCACGTACTTGTCGCCATTGGCGAAAAAATGGGTACCCGTGCCGGATTGCGCTCCGGCACGAAACGCGCCCTCGTAGCGGTCCCGATTGGCAAAGGTGTGGATGCCCGTGCCGTCTTTGACGTTGTCCTTGAAACTTCCTTCGTATCGGTCACCGCTGGCCAGGAAAAGTTTGCCCGCGCCGTTGAACATGTTGTTGGCAAAGTCGCCCTCGTAGCGGTCTCCGTTGGCAAAGCGGTACACCCCCTGCCCCTGCTTGACGCCGCGCTGGTAGTCGCCCTCGTAGCGGTCGCCGCTGGCGTGCAGGTAGTTGCCCCGGCCATCGAACACGTTGTTCACGTAGCCACCCTCGTAACGCTCGCCGTTGGCAAAGCGGTACACGCCTTGCCCGTGCTTGGTACCGCGCACATAGTCGCCGTCATATCGCTCGCCGCTGGCGTAGATGAAGCTGCCCTTGCCCTCGTACAGGTTGTCGGCAAAGGGCCCCTCGTAACGGTCCTTGTTGGCGAACACGTAGACGCCGCGCCCATGTTTCTGGCCCCGCACGTAATCACCTTCGTAACGGTCACCGTAAGCAAAGGTCATGGCACCTTTGCCAGTAAACAGGTTGTCGCGCAATTCGCCCTCATAGCGGTCGCCATTGGCGAACTGGTACTTGCCTTGGCCCGTGCGCACGGCGCCGACGGTGTCGCCTTCGTATCTGTCGCCGTTGGCCAAGGTGTAGCTGGTGACGACGGGGCGGCCGGGCACGGGCGCGGAAACTGGTACGGGCGAGGGCGCAGGGCGTGTCGCCGCAGCGGGTGCGGGTGCCTGCCCCAGGGGAGAGGCGGCGCTGGCGACCACGACGGCGGGCGCTGCCAGGGTGGCAAGCGCAGGAAGCGCCGTGTTGCCCGGCCGGCCGCGCAGGCGCGAAACGTTGGCGCGTGCCAGCCCCGCATAACGGCCGCCGGGGTAGGTGCCCAGGTAGGCTTCGTAGCCCTCGGTGTTGTCGGCGGCTTTGGCATCCAGCCAGAAGTGGTCTTCGCGTGTGGCCTCGTTGCCCTGGTTCGAACCCTGTCCAGTGGCTGCAACACCATTGGTGGCACCGGGTGCGAAAAAGTAGAAGTCTCCGGTTGAATCGTTGACGATCAGCGGGCGCTGGTCGTGGTTGACGGTGCGCGCCAGGCGTTCGACCGAATTCTTGACCTCCAGCGC
>JAYVRP010000560.1:0-1731 GCA_043776215.1 Rhodoferax sp.
GCTGGAGCCAGGCCGGGTCATCGCCTGCGCGCAACTGCTGGCCACCCAGGCGCACCGCACGCTGGGCCTGCGGCCATCGGTGCCGCAAATCATCTCGACCATCGCCATGGCGGACGGCAACCTGGTGCAATTGGCACCGGGCGAAGGCAAGACCCTGTCGGTGGCCATGACCGCGGTCTGGTTTGCCTGGAGCGGCAAGCCCTGCCATGTGGTGACCGCCAACGACTACCTCGCCGGGCGCGATGCGGAGCTGATGCGCCCGCTGTATGACGCGTGTGGCGTGCGAGCGCTGGCCATCACCGACCAGACCCCCACCGAGGCACTGGGTGGCATCTATGGGGCTGACGTCGTCTACGCCACGGCCAAGCAGTTCCTGGCCGATTTCCTGCGCGACGACCTGCTGCTGGGCAGTGCGCGTGATCCGGTGCGTCGGCGTCTGTGGCAGATGCGCAGCGCGGTATCGGGGCGCCAGCCCGTCATGCGCGGCCTGCACGCGGCCATCATCGACGAAGCCGACGGTGTGTTGATCGACGAGGCCACCACCCCGCTGATCATTGCCGAGCCCCAGGAGGACAAGTCGCAGATGCTGGTGGCGATCAGCCAGGCGCGCGAACTGGTGGCCGAACTGGAGGTCGAGCGGCACTACAGCCTGCACGTGCAGACCGGGGGTGTGGTGAATTTCACACCCGAAGGAGAGGCCCGCATCGAGGAGCTGGCGAAGGATTTCAGCACCTACTGGAAGACACCCTCGCGGCGCGAGGAGATATTCAACCTGGCCGTCATGGCGCGTGATGTGTTCCAGCGCGACCGCCATTACATCGTGCACGAAGGCGAGGTCATCATCGTCGACGAGAGCACCGGCCGCAGCATGCCTGGCCGGTCCTGGAGCCATGGCGTGCACCAGTCGATCGAAGCCCGCGAAGGCCTCCAATTGACGACCATGACCCGCATTGCCGCGCGCATGACGTTCCAGGAATTCTTTCGCCACTACCACCGCTTGTGTGGCGCCAGCGGCACCTTGCACGGGCTGGGTTTCGAGCTCTGGAAGACTTTTGGTGTGTTTACGCTGCGGGTGCCACCGCGCGTGCCGAGCCGTTTGCGGGTCTTGCCCCGGCGCCATTTTCCGGACCGCGCGCACAAGCTGCAGGGGTTCGTGGAGCGGGTCATCACATTACACGCGGGCCACACACCGGTCCTGGTCGGCACCCGGCGTATTGTGGACAGCGAGGAAATCGCCGAGGCGTTGCGGGCACGTGGTGTGGAGTGCACCGTTCTCAACGCCAAGGAGCATGCCTTTGAGGCCCGGATCGTGGCCCGCGCCGGAGAATTCGACCAGGTCACCGTGGCCACCAACATGGCGGGGCGCGGCACCGACATCCTGCTGGCCCCGGGGGTCGAGGCGGCTGGCGGCCTGCAGGTACTGATGTTCGAGTCGCACGAGTCGCCGCGCATCGACTGGCAACTGTTCGGCCGTGCCGGGCGGCATGGTTCCCAGGGCAGTGCGCAGGCATTCGCGTCGTTCGAGGAAGAGCTGATTCAGCGTTTTCTGCCGGTATGGGCCCGACCCTTGAAATGGTGGCTGCCCCCGGCGGCCAATGCCTGGAAACTCGGCCTCCTGTTGTGGCTCTCGCAGCAGCATGCGCAACGCATTGCCGCGGCCCAGCGCAAGCGGCTCGCTTTCATACAAACCCAATTGCGCGAGCAGTTGGGGTTTACGCGTGCGTAGGGGGT
>JAYVRP010000561.1:0-5520 GCA_043776215.1 Rhodoferax sp.
CAGGCCCATGAGAAGGCCGGGAATGAGCCCCGCCATGAAGAGCTTGCCGATCGACACATCGGCCGTCACGCCATAGATGACCATGGGCAGCGAGGGCGGGATGATCGGGCCGATGGTGGCGGCCGCCGCGGTGATCGCGGCCGCAGTCTCGGGTTTGTAGCCGGCATTACGCATGGCCCGCACCTCGATCGCCCCCGAACCTGCGGCGTCGGCCACGGCCGAGCCCACCATGCCCGCGAAGATCATGCTGGTAAGGATGCTGGCGTGGGCGTACCCGCCACGCACCCAGCCTATCAGTGCGCTGGCGAAGGCCACGATACGGTCGGTGATCCTCGCCGCGCCGAGGATGTTGCCCATCAGGATGAACAGGGGTGCGGCCACAATGGGAAACGAGTTCATCGAGCCGGCCATCTTTTGCGGCAGCACGGTCAGCGGCATGCCACCGATCCACAGGAAGACCAGCGCGGCCAGCCCCATCGACACGAACAGCGGCAAGCCGGCAAGAATACTCAGCAGCCAGCCACCCGAGATTTTCAACATCAGGCCGGTCATGACGCGTGCCCTTCGAGTGCCTTGGTGTGGCCGCGCAAGGACTGCCGGATGTCGGCGACGGCCTGTGCCAGGGTGACCAGGCCGGCGGGCAACAAGGGCACGTACATCCAGGCTGTGGCCAGGGGCAGGGTGGTGGCCTCCACATCCGAGTTCACGCGTATGAGATGAATGCTGTACCAGGCAATGACCGCGCCAAGAAGCGCAACGGCGATCTGCAATAACGACTCTGTCCAGCGCCAGCCCGTGGCAGGCAACTTGTCCTGGAAGTAGCGGATACGGATATGGGACTGGTGCCGCGTGGCCAGCATCCAGCCCAGGCACGCCAGCCAGACCATCAGGAAACCACTGGCCTCATCGGTCCAGCTCAAGGGGTGGTTGGCGGCACGAAACACGATGCCCGCCGTGACCACGCCCAGCAGCAGCACGACGAACGTGCCCGCACACCAGCGCAGCGCCCGATCAAGGTGGCCGACCACGCCGCGCGACACGGGGCGCCGGCTCAGAGCGCCAGCAGCGACTCAAAAGTACCCTTGCCCCATTTCTCCTCGAACTTTTTCGGCACGGTATCGAGCACGGGTTTGCGCCAGGCTGCGAGGTCGGGTTCGATCACCGTCATGCCCTGGGTCTTGAAAGTGCCCACCAGGGTGGCTTCCTGGCTCAGCAACTCCTTGTCCTGCCAAGCGGCTCCGGTGGCGAAAGCCGCCTGCAACACGTCTCGGTCGGCCGGTTTGAGCCCTTTCCAGAAGGCCTCGTTGACCATGATCATGCGCGGCGTGATGATGTGTTCGGTGAGCACGAGGAACTTTTGCACCTCGAAGAACTTGCCGCTCTGGATGGTCGGCAGTGGGTTTTCCTGGCCATCAACGGCGCCCTGACTCAGCGCCAGGTACAACTCGCCAAAGGCGATGGGCGTGGCCTTGGCGCCCCACGACTCGGCCATCGCCAGAAAGGTGTCGACCGGCGGCACGCGCAGCTTGAAGCCTGCCATGTCGGCCGGGACGCGCACTGCCTTCTTGCCGGTCGTGAGATGGCGTTTGCCGTAGTAGGTGATGTTGAGCATGCGCATGCCGCGTTTGGTCACCAGGTCATCGTTGAGCTTGGCATACAGCGGCGTGCCGGCGGCCTTGGCCATGTGTGCTGCATTGCGCCAGAGATAGGGTGCCTCGATCACCGAGAGCTGCGGCAGGAAGGCACCGATCGCACCCGCACCGTCAGTGGTCATCTGCAAGGCGCCGGAGGACACCGCCTCGATCATGTCCTTGCCGGAGCCGAGCTGGCTGTTGGGGAACACCTGGATGTCGATGCGCCCGCCGGTTTTTTCTTTCACTTCTTTGGCGATGCGCTCGGCCATCTGCACCTGCGGGTGCGTGGTGGCGAGTGATTCACCCCAACGGATCGTGGTGGCCTGGGCCCGCAGCAGGGTCGGCATGGTCAGCCCGGCGCCGAGGGCGGTGGCGCCGGCGAGGAAAGTTCGCTTGTTGAGGATGGTCATGGTGCAGGTCTGGTTGTAAGCAAAAAATTCTAGGGCACCGAGATGGCCTGCGGCTAGGTGAATTCCCTAGCCGCGGCGCTGCTGGTACCCTTGCGGCTCGTGCTGTCCGCTGCATTGCACGCCCGGCGCCCCGGCATTGACATCCCATGATCACCCACTCCACCCGGCGCCTGTTCGCCGACCACAATTTCCGGCTCTACACCATCGCCTCGGTGGTCTCGTGGCTGAGCTTTTTCGCGCAGACGCTGGCGGTGAGCTGGCTGACCTGGGAGCTGACGCATTCGCCGGCGTGGCTGGGCATCATCACGGTGCTCGACACCGCGCCCTATTTCCTTTTCGGCCCCTGGGGCAGCGTGTTGGCGGATCGGCACGACCGGCATCGCATCCTGTTTGTCGCGTATGGCTTTTCGTTGCTGCAGTCTCTGCTGCTGGCAGTGACGTCGATGGCGGGGGTGCTCGGGATCGGCATGCTGGGGGCACTTGCTTTTGCGCATGGCACCATCCACGCGTTCAGCGTGCCGGCCAGTTACGGGTTGCTGCCGCGCGCCGTCGGACGGGAAAACCTGCCGGCGGCCATCGCCTTCAGCTCGTCCTACCGCACGCTGGCCATGTTCGCCGGGCCGGCGCTGGCGGGCGTGTTGCTGGCGGTGTGCCCGGTGTGGGTGTCGTTCCTGTTCAACGTGGTGGGTTACGCGGTCTACCTGCTCATGCTGCACAGGATGCGTTTGCCGAGCGCCGAAATGTCAGCGCCCTCGGGAAACAGCCTGTACGGCGACTACGTGGCCGGCCTGCGATACGCCCTGTCACACCCGCTGATCGGCATGTTGCTGTTGCTGACCTTCTTCAACGACGCGTTGCGTGGCCTCACCCATCGGCTACTGCCCGCGTTCGCCGAGCGCATTTTCGGCGCAGGCTCGGGCGGCCTGGCGATGCTTGCTGGCGCCACCGGCATCGGTGCGGCGGTCGCCTCCTTGTGGTTGTCACAAAATCGCCGACCCGACCGCATGTTGCGCATCATCCTGTGGGGTTGTGCCATCGGGATCGGGATGACGCTGCTGTTTGTGGCCACGCGTCACGCGGCCACCGCCATCGGTGCCCGCGTCGTGTTTGGCCTGGCCGCCGAGGCTGCACTGACCGCCACCATCATCCTGTTGCAAAGCCATGTGGACGAGGCCTACCGCAGCCGTGTGATGGGCCTGTGGTTCATGGTGTCGCAGGCGACCAACCTGTCGCTGCTGGCCGTCGGGCCACTGGCCGAACAGTATGGGCTGGATGCGCCGATGTACGCGGTGGCCGGGCTGGCGGCGGTGGCGTTGACGGTGTTTGGGGTCAGGTTGCGGCAGCACCAACCGTAGACCGCCGCAAGGCCGCGATGCGAAGTCGTCGCAAGCGGCGGCGAGCATGGCCGGCGGGCGCGGGTTTACCAGTCCTCCTTGACCGCCAGCACGGCATCCGCACCTGCGGCGGAGCGCGCCGCGACCCAGGCCGTGGCCGTCCCCGCCAGCACCATGGCGCCACACAAGGCGCCCAGTCGGCTCCACGGCAGCAGCAGGTCCATGCTCCAGTGGAAGCTTTGCGGGTTGACGACGTGCACCAGCACCACACTGACGGCCAGGCCGAGCCCGAGGCCGGCGATCGAGCCCACGGCCGTCCACGCCAGGCCCTCGGCTGCCACCAGCCGCAGGATCTGCCTTCGGGTGAGGCCCAGGTGCACCAGCAGGCCGAACTCCTTGCGTCTTGCCAGTACCTGGGCACTGAAATTGGCCGCCACGCCAAAAAGCCCGATGGCAATGGCCACAGCCTGCAGCCAGTAGGTCACCGCGAAGCTGCGGTCAAAGATGCGCAGCGACAGGGTGCGAATGTCGCCCGCGCTGGCAAATTCGACCAGCGCGGCCCCGGCAAACCTCTGGGCCGCGTCCCGTACGGCCTGCTGCAGCGCCGCCGGGTCGGTGCCGGGAGCCAGCCAGATGGCCAGGTCATTGGCGCGCTGGTCGCCAGTCAGGCGTTCGAAGTCGCGCCGTTCCATGGCGATGGCGCCGAACTGCCGGGCATAGTCGCGCCATACACCAGCCACAAAAAAGGTGGTGGCGGCCGGTGCTGCAGGGATGTTGGCAGCACCTGCTGCGAACACGTCGGCCAGGGGTTTGAAATAACTTCCGGGCGACGCGCTGTACAGGTCCACCATCGGCTCGCTCACATAGATCGCCACCGCACCGGCCGGCACTGCCAGCGCCTCGCCCACCAGTGGCAACGCGCGTGCCGGGTCGCCAATGGCGCGTGACAACAGGGCCACACTGCCTTTGGAGGGGTCCAGCGTCAGTGCGGTGGTGCGCACGGTGGCGAGTGCCTTCACCCCTGGTAGCTGCTCCACAGCACGCACGAACCCGGGGGGGAAATAGGCCGCATCACCGGCGCCGGCGCCAGTGGCAGTGCGCAAGTACAGGTCGGCGGGCAACACCACGTCCAGCCAACGGGTGACCGATTCGCGAAAACTCGCCACCATGACCGTCAGTGCAACGGCGAGGCTGAGCGACGCGACCACCCCGCTGATGGCCACCGCGGCGCTGGCACGCACGCGTCGCGCACGCTCGATGGCCAGCATGGACAACAACCGGTGTGCCAGCAGGGGCGCCAGTCGGTCGTACAACACGGCGATCAACCCTGGCAGAGCAGTGATGCCGCCCACCAGCAACAACGCAATCGCGATGTAGGCACCCAGCGGCACGCCCAGTACCGGCGGCACCTGCGTCAGGGCCGCGCCCAGGCCCAGCAACCCGGCGGCGAGCCAAGGGTGGTGGCTGTCGGCGCTGTGCAGCCCCAAGCCTTTGAGTGTTTGCGCCGCCGGCAATTGCTGCGCGGTGCGCGCCGGGACCCAGGCGCCCGCCAGCGCCGCTGCCACACCGAGGCCGCCGTAGGCCAGCGCGGCCCAGGGGTTCCATTGCAGCGCCGGCGCCACCCCTGTGAAGAAGCCGCCCCCGAGGTCGCCACCCAACACCCGCAGGGCCAGCCAGGCCAGGCCCGTGCCCAGCAACACGCCTGCAGCACTGCCCACGGTTCCCAGCACCAGTGATTCGGCCACTACCAGGCGCAGCCGTTCGCGCGCCGACAGCCCCAGCACCCCGAGCAGCGCAAACTGCTGCGCGCGTTTGGCCACGCTCAGCGCCAGCACCGAGAAAACCAGGAACGCGCCGGTGAACAGGGCGACCAGCGCCAACACGGTCAGGTTGACCCGGTAGGCGCGCGACAGGTTGCTGATGCGTTGCTCGGCGTCGCCGGGTTGCACCACCGACAGGTTGGGGTTCCACAGCGGGTCGGTGCGCCACGCGCGCAGAAGGGCCTGCCGGTCCGTACCGGGCGTCAGGCGCACGTCGATACGCGACAACTGCCCGGCCTTGCCGAACAGGTCCTGCATGGCCCCGATGTCCATCACGGCCAGCGGCGATCCGGCGGCGGTGACACGGCCGACCACTTGAACC
>JAYVRP010000562.1:0-5517 GCA_043776215.1 Rhodoferax sp.
CGTCACGCCCACATGCGTCATGGCCGCCAGGCTGATGCCCAGGTGCGAGTTCGAATGCATCGAGATACCCAGCCCGAAAGTTCGGCCGATGGCGGCCAGGTGCTGCGTTGCGCGCAGGCCGCCCCAGTAATGGTGGTCCGACAGGATCACCTGCACGGCACCCAGGCGGATGGTCTCGGGGATATGGCCGAAGGCGATGGTCACCATGTTGGTGGCCAGCGGCATGCCTTGCGCGAACGTCGCCACCTCGCCCATTTCCTGCAAGGAATTGACCGGGTCTTCCAGGTATTCGAGCAACCCGTCGGCGGCCAATGCCGGCATCATGCGCCGCGTGGTCTGCACCGACCACCCACCGTTGGGATCGATGCGCAGCGGCATGCCGGGGAAGGCGGCGCGCAACGCATGCAGGGCTTCGAGTTCGACCTCGGGTGCGAACACCCCACCCTTGAGTTTGATCGAGCCAAAGCCGTAGCTGCCGATCATGCGGCGCGCTTCCTGCACCATCTGCGCGGACGTGAGCACCTCACCCCAATCATCCTGGGGATAAGCGGCGAAATCCTTGTGCTGCGCGAACTTGTAGAACAGGTAGGCGCTGTAGGGCACCGCGGGCCGCACCGCGCCACCGAGCAGCTGGTACAGCGGCTGCCCGAGGAGTCGCGCCTGCAGGTCCAGAAACGCGACTTCAAATGCTGCCAATGCAGAAGCGCGGGCCTTGTCGCCGGCGGGTGGAAACGCTGCGCCCGGGTCGGGGTTGCCACCCACGTTGGCATACACCACACGGGTGAGCCCGTTCAGGTCGAACGGGTCCAGCCCCACCAATTGCGGCGCCACCCTGTTCAGGTTTTCCAGCGTCTGCAGGTCGCCGTAACTCTCCCCCAGGCCGATGCGGCCATCCGCCGTCCCGACCTCGATGATGCTGCGCAGGGCCCAGGGCTCGTGCACCCCGGCCACGTTGAGCAGCGGCGGGTCGCGAAAGGCGATGGGGGTCACGCGGACTGCGGTGATGGACGACAGGGAAGCAATTTGCACGGGCACTCTCCAGGGAACGAATGAAATCAGGCCGGCGCGGGCCGGTGGTGCAGCAGGGCCTGCGCTCCTGCGGCACACACGGTAAAGGCCATCATCAACAGACCGAGGTTCACCGCGCCATCGTGGCTCACCAGCCCCACGGCGTACGCGCCCAGCGCGCCCATCAACTGTTGCAGCAGACCCGCGACGGCGGCCGCCGACCCGGCCAGCGCTGGAATCACGCCCACGGTGCCGGCCAGCGCCGCCGGCATCAGCAGGCCGTGGCCCATGCCCAGCAGCATCAAGGGCAGGGTAAAAGCCAGCGGCGTCTTCAAGCCCGCCAGGCCCAGCACCAGCATCAGGGCCAGTCCGGTCACGGTGGCGATTTGTCCCAGCAGCATCACGCGCCGTTCACCCTGCCCGCGAATCAGGTGACTGGTCAGGTAGTTGCCGCCAATGTAGGCCAGCGGCACGAACATGAGGTACCAGCCGAGGCCCTGTGGCCCCACCCCGTAGCTGGCCAGCACGACCGGGGCCCCTGCCAGGAAACTGTAGAAACATGCCGTGGTCGTCGAGAGCACCACCACGTACAGCAGGAAGGTGCGCTGCCGGGACAGGAGGGAATAGGCTGCCAGCATGTCACCCAGCCAGTGGCTGTCGGGCGCCTGGACTTTGTTCTTGCTCGGTAATCCGCGCCACGCGGCCGCCAGCAAGGCCAGCGCCATCACCGCCACCAGCACAAAATTGGCCTGCCAGCCCAGGCGGGCATGGATCTGCCCTCCGACGACGGTTGCCAAGGGCGGGCACAGGCCCAGGGCCATGCCGATATAGGCCATGACCCGGGTGCGTTCCGGGCCGCGAAACATGTCCTGCACCGTCGACCGGCCCACCACCATGCCGGCCGCACTGCCCGCACCCTGCAACACGCGGGCCAGCGTCAGCGTGAGAAGCGTCGGCGCCAAAGCGGCAAGCACCGAGCCGATCGCCGCCACGGCCAGCCCCACCAACAGGACCCCCTTGCGGCCATACCGGTCGGACAAGGGGCCGTACACCATCTGCAAGGCGCCGTAAGCCACCACGTAGGCACTGAACGTGAGTTGCACACTGGCCTGATTGGCGCCGAAGATGGCACCCCACTCTTGCATCGAAGGCAGGCAGATCGTCATGGCCACCAGACCAAAGCAGATCTGCGCCAGCAGGTTGGCAATCAGCACAGTTGATCGTCCACCAAAGAGAAGCGCATGCTGCCGGCCAGAGACTCACCCGGCGCCAGCCAGCGCGTGCCGGTCTCGGGCACCCCGCGCGCGGCGAGGTTGAACCCGTCGGCCACATGGCTCACTGGCTCCAGGCACAGGTAGGCCAGGTTGTCAGGCCGGTGCACCACCAGATGCTGGAACACCGGGTCGGCCTCAATGCGCAGGTGTGCGCCCTGCGGCAGGTGGATATCCGCGCGGCCACCCCAGCCGCCGACGTAATGGGTCAGGCCACCCGCGGGCAAGACACGGGCGGGCATGTAGATCTCGTCAGCTCCGGGTGCGCGCGCGTTGCTGGCGAGGAACTCCGCCGTGGGCGGCCACAACGCCGAGGCCTGGTAACCCACCTCGGCCCGAGGGGTATGGCAAAAGTAGGGATGCATCCCGATGCCGGCCGGCATGACGCGCATGCCGGCATTGCGGATCTCGACCCGCATCTGCAAGGCCGACCCGCTGAGCACGATCTCCAGCCGCCCCGTGTAGTGCCACGGCCAGGCCAGACCCGGAGCGGCGTCGAGCACCAGCACAGCGGTGGAGGCATCGTGCCGTTCCACTGTCCATGGCAACAGATGGGCGTTGCCGTGCAGCGAATGCGGCGTGGCATCCGGGTGCGGCTGCAACAACACGTCCTCCCCCTGCACGCGGACCCGGGCGTTGGCGATCCGGTTCGAATACGGCATCAGCGGGTAGATGCCCCCCTTGCCCCAGCGCACCGGGTCGGAGAAATTCTCCGGATACGGATACAACACATCCACCAGATCGCCACGCGGCGTTGCCAGTTGCAACGCCGTGACGCGCCCGCCGGCGCCGGGTGCCAGGCGGGCGCGGGCCAGGCCCGAACGCAGTTGCACGATGTCATTCATGGTGGGAGGAAAAGGGTGTTGGACTCGTCAGGCGGAACCATGCCGCGCGGCAATGTTCGTCGCCAAGTTGCGGCAGGGTTCAGGGCGTGAGGATAAGCCCTCAGCGGCGGGTGCCAGCGGGTGCCAGACGGCCCGCTCAGGCCGATGGCCCCGCGCGCAGCCGGCGCACCGCCCCCAGGATGCCGCGCAGGATGTCCAGCGGCGGCGGCGGGCAACCGGGAATGGTGGCATCGACCGGGATCACGTTGGCCACACGGCCGACACTGGCATAACTCTCGCCGAAGATGCCGCCGTTGCACCCGCAATCCCCCACGGCCACCACCAGGCGCGGCTCCGGTGTGGCGTCATAGGTGCGGCGCAACGCTTCTTCCATGTGTTTCGAGACCGGCCCGGTCACCAGCAGCATGTCGGCGTGGCGCGGGCTGGCGACGAACTTGATGCCCAGGCCCTCGATGTTGTAGTAGGGGTTGTTCAGCGCGTGAATCTCCAGCTCGCAGCCATTGCAGGAGCCGGCGTCAACCTGGCGGATCGTGAGCGCCTGGCCCAGGATGCCCAGAATCTCGCCCTGGATACGCGTGACCGCCTGCTCGCTGGTGTCGACGCCCTGTGGAGCAGGTTCTGTGACGATGCCCGTGCGCGCGATCTGCCTGAGGATGTGCCACATGACTGCTCTGCCGTTCAGAGATCCTGGCCCGAGTAACTCAGGTTGAAGGATTTGTTGATGAGAGGAAAGTCGGGCACGATGTTGCCGATCACCGCATGCTCCAGCACCGGCCAGTTCTGCCACGAGGGGTCATGGCAATGGCAACGCGTGATGCGGCCAGCCGCGTCCAGTTCCAGTGCCACCAGCACTTCACCACGCCAGCCCTCGACCCAGCCCGCGCCCAGGGCCGCGACGCCGGCTGGCACGGGTGGCGCGCAGACGGCGCCACCCGGCAGCCCGTCGCACAAACGGCGAATCAGGCGCAGCGACTCGCGCACCTCGTCGAAACGCACGGCCACGCGGGCCGCCACATCGCCATCGCGGTGTGTGGACATCACCACGTTCAGGCTGTCATAGGGCACCCAGGCATGGTCGCTGCGCAAGTCGAAGGCCTGGCCACTGGCGCGACCGGCCATGCCGGTCAGGCCCAATCGTGCTGCCAGAGGGGGCTCCACGCGGCCGGTGCTCACCAAACGGTCCTGCAGCCCGGCATGTTCGTCGTACACGGTGCGCAGGACGTCGACCTCGGATTCGACCGTGTCGCATTGGGTTTTCAGCCGACCAAGGATGTCGGCCGTCAGGTCCGTCGCCACGCCCCCGGGCACCACCCCGTCCATCATCAGGCGATGGCCGAACGATTCGCCGGACAGGCGCAGCCAGTCTTCGCGCAGGCGCGAGAACTGCGCCAACCCGAAGGCCAGCGCAGCATCGTTGCCCAGCGCGCCGAGGTCGCCGAGGTGATTCGCCACGCGCTCGCGCTCCAGCATCAGGGCGCGCAAGCACTGCGCACGGGCCGGCACTGCCGTGTGCCACGCAGATTCGAGTGCCATGCAATAGGCCCAGGCATAGGCCACCGTGGAGTCGCCCGACACGCGCCCGGCCAGCCGGTGCGCCTGCAGTGGTGCGAGCTCGGTGAAGCGCCGCTCGATCCCCTTGTGCACGTACCCCAGGTGCTGCTCCAGTCGGAGCACCTTTTCGCCCACCACCGAGAAGCGGAAATGCCCGGGCTCGATGATGCCGGCATGCACCGGGCCCACCGCGATTTCGTGTACACCGTCACCTTCGACGCGCACGAAGGCATAGTCGGCCGGCAAGGCGGCAGACGCTGCTGCTGCGGGACGCGCATCGTGGTCGAGTGGCGGCAAACCAGCGGCCCACAGGCCATGGTCAAGCCAGGGGCGAGCATCCGCCGCACCATCGGGACGCAGCCCCGACAGGTCGGCCATCGCGCGTTGCAGGCGCGCGGCGCAGGCAAAAGCCGGTGACAGGTCGGGGAAGGAGCGGGTCGTGTCGTCTACCGCCAGCTCCAGCCAAACCAGGCCTTCGAACACGGCAAAGGCGGCACATGCCGCCCTGCCGTAACCCGCGGAGCGCCGATCCGTGCCCCAAACCGCCACCAGGCGTCCGCCGGACTCCGCCACGGCACGCGCAGCGGCACTCCACTGCTGCGCATCAACCTGGCCACGCCACACCGGCAGGGGAGCAGGCAAGCGCCGCAGCGCCAGGCCCAGGTCGGCCAGGGCGCGCAAAGGCGGGTCGGTCGGCAACGCGGTCATGGTGTCAGTGCCCCAGCATCGCAGCCGCCTGGCGATACCAAGCATCGAGGTAAGGCGGAATGTACAAACCGAGCATCAGCCCCAAGCCGAGGTGCACGAACACCGGCACCAATGCGGGCGGATGCGCCAGCGGC
>JAYVRP010000563.1:0-5512 GCA_043776215.1 Rhodoferax sp.
TAGATCCAGATCGCCAAAGGCACCAACACGACGAATGCCGCGGCAAACAGGGCGCTGTAGGCCCATAACATGCTGGGGGCTGCTCCAAGGAACCCGGTCAACACGCCGATCCCCAGAAGCCATCCCCGGTGGCGGCGAAAGATTTCCAAGCGCTCCTGACGGCTCGCATGGTCGGCCAAGGCGTCGTACGCCATCACCCGGTAGGTCAGCCAGCCCCAAATGAGTGGCGGCAGAATCAGGATCAATGGCGGCACGAACCACAAAGGTATGGATATGACCAGCGCGATCAAGGCCAGCAGAGTTGACCCCAGTGACCACAACCCCGAAGCAAGCCAGGAACCTCCGCTTTTGCGCTCCAGGCGTGGAAAACGACGCTCTGCAACCAGCGACACCAATGCCGGCATCATGAGTAGCGCCACCACCAGCAAGGACACCAAAACAATAAGGGGCGTCACGGCAAAAATGACCACCACAGGGGCCAGGACCGCCTTCAGCCAACTGACACCCACGGATTGCATCCAGTCGGTCACCATGGTGATGATCGACGACGCCTCAAGGGTACGTCGGACCCTATCGACAGTCGAATCCCAGAAAAAATGTGCCAGGCCCATCGACAGACCCACCATCAGGAACAGCGGCAGAAACGAGAGCGCAATTACTCGCGGACGAAGGCAATACGCTACGGCGCGCCAGAACGAGTCAAGGAACAAATTCATGGCGCTAGCATAACGGTCGGCGAACACTTCGGCACGAACGGCCGCAGGAGCATGATTGTGTGCCCGGGCACCGGCACGCGCCGCCGAGCATCACCCCCGATAGATCAGGGCTGACGCCACCACGATGGCGTCAGCCGCTGATCGCAGCCAGGTCGGCCGCGCTGAGCCAGCGCCATTTGCCTGGTGGCAAATCGACGGGCAGCTGCAAGCCGCCAATCCGGGAGCGATGCAAGGCTTCGACGCGGTTTCCAACCGCCGCCAACATGCGTTTGACCTGGTGGTATTTGCCCTCGGTCAAGGTGAGCTGCAGATGGTGGCTGGCCAAGGCTTCGCAGGCCGCAGCATGGACAGGTTTCAGGTCGTCATCGAGCACCACCCCGTTCAGCAGTTTGCGCACCTGGACGTCATTCAGTGCATGTTTGACCGTCACTTCATAGACTTTCGGCACGTGACGGCGAGGCGAACTCATGCGGTGGATGAACTTGCCATCATCGGTGAGCAGCAGCAACCCCGTGGTGTCCTGGTCCAGGCGACCGATGGCCTGCACGCCCTGGACGGCGGCCTTCTGCGGGCGCATGCGCAAGGGCGACGGCAAAAGCGTGTAGATGCTGGGATAGGTCGATGGCTTCTGCGAGCACTCGGTACCGGCCGGCTTGTGCAGCATCAGATAGGCCTGCGCGTGGTACGGCCAGTCAACACCCAGCACCCGAAAGCGCAGCCCGGCCGGCTGGAACTGTGTGGCGGGCTCGGTGCACGGCACCCGTGTGGCGTCCGGCGCTCCGTGCTCCCACACCTGCACCAAACCCTGCTGGATCAGGCCGGCACAAACCCGGCGGGTACCAAAGCCCTGGGTAAAAAGGATTTCCTGGAGTTGCATGCAGCAATCATAGACAGACACATGCCCAGCCGCCCCCGCACATCAGGGCCGCCGGCGTCAGTTCGACACGCCCTTGGGCACAGGCAAACCTTTTTGTGTCAATACTGCGCGCAGCCGGTCCGGATAATCACTGATGATTCCGTCCACACCCCAATCGATCAAGCGTTCCATCTGCTGCTTGTCGTTCACGGTCCACGGGATCACCTGCAGGCCCAGCGCCTGTGCCTGCTTGAGCCATTCCGGTGTGAGGTTGCCGAAATACGGGGCCCAGATGACGCCCGGCGCCTTGCCGGCAGCCGCGCGCACCATCTGAGGCACCGAGGCGTTGTAGTCTTTGACCAAATACCCGGCGGTCCAGATGCCGTCCTTGATGCTGTCCAGGTTCTTGCTTTCGATGGTCAGGTACATGGTGCGGATCTGGGGCTCCAGCCTGTGCAGCAGGTCCAGCGTGCGCCAGTCGAAACTCTGCACCATCACCCGCTGCGTCATGCCGGCTTCCCGGATCACCCCCAGCATGGTCTGGACAAAGGGCTCAGGTGCCAAGGTGTTGTCCGGGTAACGCGGATCGATCTTGGTCTCCATATCGAACCGGATGTCGCCAGCGCCCATGTCCTTGACCAGCTTGAACAACGACGCCAGGGTGGGAATCCGCAGGCCGTCGCGTGCCTGCTGCTCGGGGAAGTCGCGCCCATAGGGGTGCGACGGGTTCAGCCGGCCCACGTCATACGACTGTACTTGCGCCAGCGTCATGTTCTTGATCAACGGCCCGGTCTGGGTGAGCCACTCGCCCTTGGAGTCGCGTGAGAGGCCCGGATTCAGTGCCTGGTCGTGCGACACCACGGGCACGCCATCGGAGGTGATCGCGATATCCAGCTCCAGTGTGGTGACGCCCATGCGAATGGCATTCTCGAACGATGCCAGTGTGTTTTCGGGTCGTAGGCCACGGCCCCCGCGGTGCGCCTGCAAATCGAAGGCGTGGGCCGGGAACGTACCTAACGCCAGGACCACCGTGGCGGCGAGGAGCAGGGCCCTCTGCGTACCACTACGGCCCAAAAAACGAACAAGCGACATGGCAGCTACTTTCGTGACGTGAGGATGAGCCTGTCATGGTACTTCGGCCTCGCCGCCCAAACGCCGACACCGTTGCCACAAATTCGCCCAGGACAACGTTGTTTGATGTGGCGCAACTCAAGGCATCGGGATCAAGCCGCCTTGGCCGGGCGCGCCGTGACCCAGGCATCCGGCCCCCATGGTGTCGCGGTCGTCTCAGGGTTGTCACGGAATCGCTCCGGCAGATCCTCCACCATTTGCCATGTGGCAGCGAGGCGCCCAAAGCCGACGCACAAGGCGCACACCATGCCAAGCTCGACGACTTCCTTTTCGCTGAAGTGCACCGCGAGTTCCGCATACAGGGCGTCGTCGATGGCCAGATGGTTGGTGGCCAGCAGGTCGGCGTAGCGCAACGCGACACGCTCGGCCGGTGTCAAACCGGGTGCTTCGTGCGGCTTTTCCAGAGAGCAGACCAATTCCTCGGTCACACCGTCCTCGACCCCGTCGGCGTAACGCATGGCCATGCAACTGCGGCACTGGTTATGAAAAGCAATGCGCAGCCGGATCAGCTCGCGTAACCGCGCCGGGAGTACGGCGAACTGCTTGAGCGAGACACCGAAACGCACATAGGCCTTGGCAATCTCGGGGTGATGCGCACGAATACTGGTGGGCCGCAATTCGCGCTCGGTCTTGTCTTGGGTATTCAGCATCTCTCGCAACTCGGGGTCGAATTCGTCTATGGCAAGGGATCGTAGTCTTGGCACGGTGTTCTCCAATGAACGCGAATCGGGTAAAGGCCAGGGGCAGGCAGCCCGGAGCCATGCTACTTCGGAATGCAGCTGAATGCCATTGGTTTGGTGGCCACGCGAACCAGAGCAAGCGGCAAGTCGGCCAGGCGCAGCGCACCGATTCGTACAACAGGTCGCTGAGAGTGCGCTTGCTGGTGATGTACATTCAGATGATCGTTGGAATTGAGGCCATGCCCATGCACTGTCTTCGCGCCCTGTACGAGGTACCTGATGATTCCTGAAACCGTCGCCATGGGCCATGAGGTTGCGATCCGGCTGGGCTTCTTCGTCGGCATGTTGGTACTTGTCGCCCTGTGGGAGGTGGTGGCACCGCGTCGCGCGCTGACGGCGTCCAAGACCCTGCGCTGGGCCAGCAACCTGGGACTTGTTGCACTCAATACCGTGTTGCTGCGGCTGCTTTTTCCATTGGCAGCGGTGGGGGTGGCTGCGTTCTGCACGGCCCATGGGTGGGGCCTGCTCAACTACCTCCAATTGCCGTTCTGGCTCGCTGTTGCCATCACCGTTATTGGCATGGACTTCGTCATCTGGTTACAGCATGTCATGGTGCACGCCGTGCCAGCGCTGTGGCGCTTGCACCGGGTGCACCATGCCGACCCCGACTACGATGTGACGACCGGTTCGCGGTTTCATCCGCTCGAGATCGGACTGTCGATGCTGGTCAAGGTCGCCGCGATCACGGTACTGGGCCCGCCGGTGCTGGCCGTATTGATGTTCGAAGTGCTGCTCAACGCCACGTCGATGTTCAACCACGGCAACATCCAACTGCCCCCCGCACTTGACAGGGCTCTTCGCTGGTGGCTCGTGACCCCGGACATGCACCGGGTACACCATTCGATCGAAGAAGACGAAACCAATTCCAATTTCGGATTCAACCTGCCTTGGTGGGACCGCCTGCTGGGCACCTACAGCGACCAGCCACGTGCCGGCCATGAAGGGATGACGATCGGCATTCGGGGCCACACCGATCCATGGGAAGTTGTTCGGCTGGACGGCATGCTCCTGATGCCATTCAGAGGCGGCGTGGGGGGTCATGCCGTCCATCAGCGCCGACAGTCTGGTGAGCGCAAAGAACCGTGAAAAGCGCTGAGTGGTCGTGCGACACGCAGTTGCATCGCCCCGCCAGGCTGGGTGCCCTGCCAATGCTCGAAAAGACTTCGTGTCGCATGGTGCCCGCAGCCTGTTGACGCATGACGGGGTGATCTTGTGGACTGTGGACTCTGCATATCTGCACGGGGCGACAACACGAAGTCCGGCCGCCTGGATCGCCATCGTGCGGCCAACTATTCGGTGACTTCGGTCGCTTGCACCAGCAGGGACTGAGGAAAAGTGAGGCCCTAAGTCTTGGCGACTTTCGTGTTGACGATCAGTTCGAACTCTGTCGGCTGTTGCATCGGAATGCCTGCCGGTTTCGCGCCCTTGAAGATCTTGTCGGCCCGGCGCGCGGCCTGTCTGTAGATCTCATCAGTTCGGACCGAATCTCATCAAAACCCCAGTCGCCATGATTGCCAGGCGCGTCTGGATAGCCGGCAGCTGGTACTCCCAGTGTGTCGGTGCCATCCACGAAACCATGCCCCATGACACCACAGATCCGAAGCCGTTACCTGGACCTGCCAAGTCCATGGAAATAAATAATACGGTTGGCATAAACTCCATCGTCTGCACACTACAGAGAGGCGTATCGGCCATGAAGAAGAGTCCTGCTCCCAAGGCGGTAAAAAAGCCCGCTGGCAAAGCCCCGTTTGCTCCCCGACGCAAACACACGCTGGAGTCGGCCGCCAAGAATGTGGCCATCAGTACCGAACTGGCGCCTGCGGTGGCGATCGCATTGCTTGAAAAGTCCGAGCAATTGCCGGGCGAGCCAGCGCCGGCCCTTGACGTCTTGGCCGCTGGTGTTACTCCTTCGAAGGTGGATGGGAATGTACGCGTCCAACTCTTGTTTGAGAATGGCGCCGTCCTGCCCATAGAAATGAGCGAGGCCGCTGGCTCCGCGTTGTCGGATGGCCTGTCGGGCGAGCTCCCGAAAACTCAGAAGCTACTTCGCAAGCGCAAGGCCTAGAAGT
>JAYVRP010000564.1:0-1726 GCA_043776215.1 Rhodoferax sp.
GGCGTCGAAGTTGAGGAGGGTGCCGTACACCGTTCCCCGGGGCCAGAAGGTGGAGGGGTGTTTCATCGTTGCTCCATGTCGATCACGGCGTCGAGCAATCCATACAGCTCCGCCAGTTTCTGTTTGCCCAACACGTCTTCCATCGTCTGGTAGTGTGCCTCGATCGTGGTGGACAGCTTTTGGACCAGCGCCTTGCCCCGCGCACTGGCCTTGACCACCATCTTGCGTTGGTCGGCGGGGTCGCGTTCGCGCGCAATCAGCCCGTCGCGCTCCATGCGCGTCAATACGCCCGTGAGGCTGGGTCCCAGAATGAAGGCCTCGCGTGCCACGCGGCCAGTGTCCACCGTGCCGTGTTCGCCCAGCACCCGCAACACGCGCCACTGCTGGTCACTCAGCGCATGTTCGCGCAGGGACGGGCGCGTGTGCGCCATGACGGCTTCACGGGCCTGCAGCAGCAGGCGCGGCAGGTTGCGGTGGGCAAACGGCTTCGGCGCGGGTTTCACTTATTGACCTTTCCGGAATTCATTACACCGTTCGGGCTGAGCCTGTCGAAGCCCTCGCGAGCCCTTCGACAGGCTCAGGGCGAACGGAAGAGTTATGTCACGAAATATGGAAACCTCGATAGTTAATATGTTAAATGAAATCGGAACTTTGGCAATTGATGGCAATAGCACTGTCGATTGGGCCTGTGGATTCGGGGCGCTGAATGGCCACCCGCTAACATGCCTGCATGGCGAAAGACAAGAACATCTACACCTGCAATGAATGTGGCGGCACAAGCCCGAAATGGCTCGGCAAGTGCCCGGCTTGCGGGGCATGGAACACGCTGATCGAGTCGGTCGCCGAGGGGGCCTCCCCGGTCAGGAACCGATTTGCGTCGTTGGCGAAGACAGCCCAAGTGGCGGTGCTGGCCGATATCGACGCAGTGGACATGGAGCGCACACCCACCGGTCACGAGGAACTTGACCGTGTGCTGGGTGGTGGCATCGTCGAGGGCGGTGTGGTGCTGATTGGTGGTGACCCCGGCATCGGCAAGTCCACCCTGCTGCTGCAGGCGCTCGATGCGTTGCAACGCGCCGGCAAGAAGACCCTGTATGTCAGCGGCGAGGAAAGTGGAGCTCAGGTCGCCTTGCGTGCCCGTCGGCTCGGGCTGGACCAGTCCCAGGTGAAGGTGCTGGCGGAAATCCAGCTGGAGAAGATCCTCTCCACCTTGCAGCTGCAGCAACCGGAAGTGGCCGTGATCGACTCGATCCAGACCGTGTATTCAGACCAGCTCACCTCGGCGCCCGGTTCGGTGGCACAGGTGCGGGAATGTGCGGCCCACCTGACACGCGCCGCCAAGGCCAGCGGAACCTGCATCGTGCTGGTGGGCCATGTCACGAAAGAAGGGGCGCTGGCCGGCCCGCGGGTACTGGAACACATGGTCGACACGGTGCTGTATTTTGAGGGCGATACCCACAGCAGTTTTCGTCTGGTGCGGGCCATCAAGAACCGCTTTGGCGCCGTCAATGAGATCGGTGTGTTTGCCATGACCGAGCGCGGGCTCAAGGGTGTCAGCAACCCGAGCGCCATCTTCCTGAGCCAGCACAACGAGCCGGTGCCCGGCAGTTGTGTCATGGTGACGCTGGAGGGGTCCCGGCCGCTGCTGGTGGAAATCCAGGCGCTGGTGGACAGTGGCGGCCCCAGCCCGCGCCGCCTGTCGGTAGGGTTGGACCGGGACCGGCTG
>JAYVRP010000565.1:0-1725 GCA_043776215.1 Rhodoferax sp.
GGACGGCAGCATCGACCCCAATGATCGCCCCATTGGCAGCTGCTTCATGGGCAATCCGGAAACCGTGAACACCGGCCCGGTGGGCTCGGCGCGTTTCTCGACCCTGCGCGCATGGTTGTCGCAATGGTCGATCGACGATACCCATGCCCACGGCGAAAAATGCGCGGCGCACATTTCGGTGCCGATGCTGGCGATCGAACACAGTGCCGACGATGCCGTGCCGCAACCCCATACCCACCGCATCTTCGAGGCCTGCACCAGCACGGACAAGACCATGCACTGCATCCAGGGCGCCACGCACTATTTTTCCGGGCAGCCGCAGTTGTTGGCCCAGGCCGCGCAGACCTGCGTCAGCTGGATGCAGGACCGGCGGCTGCTCGCCTGAGTGGCCGAGAGCCACGAAATCTTCTCAGCCTCTGAGCGCTTGCGCGACTGGCTCCCGGGCTGGCTCGACCTGGGCCGCTTCGTCCTCGGCCAGGTTGCTGATCATCGCAAGCAAGACGCGGCGCGCCGTGGCCAGGTCGGCGCTATCGACACCACGCGTGCTGACGCGGTTGGTCTGCACCGCCAGCGGCACCAGCACCGCCTGCAGCGCACGCCCGGCATCGGTCAGGTGCACGTAGACATTCTTGCGGTTGTGCGGCAACTGCTGGCGCGTCACGTAGCCCTGCGCTTCCATCGCCTTCATGGCGGCGAAGGTGGTGGGCTCCATCACGCCGGCACGCGCGCTCAGGTCCTTTTGCGTCAGGCCATCGGCATTCCACAGGATGCGCAAGAAACTCCAGTGCCCGAACGGCACACCATGTCCGGCGAGCCGGATTTCCAGGGCGCGCCGGAAGGCACGTCCGCAGTCACGCACCAGATGCGCCATGCGGTCGTTGGGCACCGCCGCATGCCAGTGGCGCAGGAGTTGCCGGGTGTCGTTCTTCATGGCAGTGCCGAGCCGTACGACGGGAGGTCCAGCACCAGCTCACCCGCCCTGGCGCGCGACACACACACCATGATCTGCGTTGCCCGCTCGTCGTCGCGCAGCACCATGTCGCGGTGCTCCACCTCACCGGCGAGCAGCGTGGTGCGGCAGGAACCGCAGGTGCCGCTTTCGCAGGAGCTTGGCACGCGGTAACCGTCGGCACGCAGGGCCTCGAGAATGCTCTGATCGGCGGCGACCTGCACCGTGACGCCCGTCTGGTGCAGCCGAACGCTGAACGCCTGGTTGGCCGCAGCGGCTGCCACATCGGCGCCAAAACTTTCGAAGTGAATCGACCCCGAGGGCCAGTGGCCCGACATGTCGGCCACGGCCTCCATCAAGGCCGTCGGGCCGCAGCAGTAGACATGGGCCTCGCCCGGTGCCTCCAGCAGCGGCCAGAAATCGAAGGCGCGGGCAGCATCACCCTGGTCGTGGTGGACCCGCACCCGACCCGCAAATGCGGGCTCCGAGAGCGCTTGCAGGAAGGCCGTGTGTTCGGCGTCGCGGGTGCAATACACGAGCTGGAATTGCGTGCCTGGCACCACCTGCAGGTGCCGCACCATGGACAGGATCGGCGTGATGCCGATGCCGCCGGCAATGAACAGAAAACGCCTGGCGCGCGGGTGCAGTTCAAAGTTGTTGCGCGGCGCACTGATCGATAGGAGATCTCCCTCATGCACCTCATCCACCATGCGCATGGAGCCACCGCGGCCGCGCGCGTCACGCTTGACGGCGATCTGGTAGAGGCTGGCATCGGC
>JAYVRP010000566.1:0-1725 GCA_043776215.1 Rhodoferax sp.
GAGCCCGGTGACAAAACTTGGCCACGGGCCGCTCTCCAGCTGGTCGAGCATGGGGGTGTCGTGTTGCTTCTTGCTCATGGCGTGTCTCCAGTCGAATGCCGTCGGTGCTGCGTGCCGGTCAAGGCCGAGGCTGGTCCCGATACTACGAACGCTCTGCCCTGCGCGCCATCACCCTCGTTGAGTACTCCGGACTACCCATTAGGGCTATAGGCGCCCACCCGTCCCGGTTATAGACAGTGCGGGGCACGATTGCGCCCAATAACGCCACCAGAGGCCTGCGCCGGGCAGCCGAGTGCCGACGCAGTGGACAGGACCTTCCGCACCACCGGAACAACGGCAACGACGGGCCCCATGACGAGCATCACACCGATTGAAAAGCTGACCAATCCCCTTGGCGGGCAGTTGATCGAATTGCAGCAAATGGACTATCCCTCAGGTGGCATGAGCCTGCTGCGCACGCGCATCCGCGAGAACAGCCGGTTCACGGTTTTCGAGATCGACGCCCAGACCGCCTTGCAATGGGGCGAGGCGCTGGTGCGTTGGGCCCGGACCCAGCCCGGTATTTCGGCGCCGCCACAGGACCCACCGTGAGCCAGCCATGGACAACGGACCGGGCATTGGTGGACGCCGTGTTCCCGGTACATGGTCATGCGGTGTTGCGCGACCATGCACAGGCCTTGCGCGAGGCACTGTGTGTGGTTTGGCCCTGGTTGGAAACGGATGCCATGGCGGGCATCCACCCGCTCAAGCTGGTGCCCGGCAACGAAGACCTGGCCCTGCTGTCGCAACGCACCCGGCTGTTGCTGCGGGTGCAGGCGCAACGCATGGACGAACTGGCCACGCCGGCGGGAGTGGACCTGAACCTGCAGGGCCATACGCTGCAATTGCGCGCGCCGCACCGGCGTGCCCTGCAAACCCACTCCGCCATGTATGCCTATCGGGTGGCCAGCGACAGCGCGGACGAGCTGGTATTCATGGCTGGCGTGGAACGTGCCCTGGCTGCCCTGGGCATCACGGCCGCGCGGGTGTGCGGGCGCCATCAGCGCATGCACGTGCAAGGCCGCATGCTCGACATGTTCAGCCTGATGGTGCATGAACTGGCGCCACAGGACGCACTGCGCTTGCAGCAGGCCGGCCTGGGGCCGCACCGCCTTCTGGGCTGTGGTGTATTCGTGCCGCACAAGTCAGCCGCCGCCGTGCAGTAACTCGCCGCAACGATTCGACAGTCGGAGTAGGAATGCCAGTCACCCAACACCCCCTCCACAGATCCGTACGAGCGGGACTACCGCATACGGCTCCTGCCTTGGGTGATGACGATCAGACGTTGGTTGGGGTAGGGGTGGCAGATTTTGGGAGTTGGAATCCAGTGAGCCATCAAGCGATACATTCGACGCCAAGGGACCCGGCCAGTCTGGCTGCGGCGGCACAGCGTGCGATGCCACAACCGGACGACCTGATGGCGAAACGTCCTCAGCCGCGCGCCGTTGTTGGGCACGCCGAAGTACCGGCCATGTCCGGCCACCACCGCGTGCAGGTACTGGCCCTGCTCTTTGATGGGTCGGTGCATGCGCCGTCTGAGTTCGAGCTTGAGCGCCTGGAGCTTTGCTCTCAGACGTTTGGCACTGGTGAGCCGCAGGACCATGAATTTGCCCTTCCTGGTCTGGCCACAGCAATGTGTGAACCCCAGGAAGTCGAAGGTCTGCGCTTTGCCTTGTCCCATGCGGC
>JAYVRP010000567.1:0-5492 GCA_043776215.1 Rhodoferax sp.
CGCAGCTTTTTCTCGCTGCCACGCGCGGTGGGGCCGCCGCCTTGCGCCAGCGCCTGCATCACGGTCATGTCGCGCTCGACGCGAAACGCGCCAGGGCGCTGCGCTTCGCCGTAGATGTAGAACACGGGAGCCCGATGCACATACACGGTGTCGCCGCCCATCAGCACGATGTCTTCGTCGGGCTTCTCGCCCAGGTAGATCGAGGGAATATCCACCACCTTGCGAAAGAATTTGCCGTTGCGCTGGCCTGTGATGACGACCAAGTCGTCGCCGCCCTGGGTGGCGCCGCCGGCGTTGGCCAGCATGTCGCTCAGGCGGGTGTTGGCGGTTTCCAGCGGAAAGCGCCCCGGCCGGTTCACCTGGCCCAGCACCGACACCTGGTTTCCGCGAATCTGCACCAGCACGATGTTCACTTGCGGCTGGCGGATGAAGCCGCCTTTTTGCAGCGCGTCGGCGATTTTCTTTTCGGCAGCGGCGATCGACAAGCCGCCCAGGTCGACCGCGCCGATCAGCGGGTAGGTGATGGAGCCGTTTTCGGATACACGGGTTTCGATGGTGAGGTCGGGGTTTTGGAACACCTGCACGCGGATGGCGTCGCCCGCGCCCAGCGGGTAGTCGGGCTTGGCTTGCGCGAAGCTGGCCAGGCTGGCAAGCGAGAGCACGGCAGCCAGCAGCAGGTGGGTCAATCGGAAAATACGCTTGGTCATGGAAAGGTCCGGTTGGGGAGGGTTGGCAGGTGTGTGGGTTCGTGCATCGGTGAGGCTTTGCGGGGCGTGCCTATTTGAGCTTTGCCACACCCTTTTCGATCACGCTCTTGACTTTGTCTGCAGCAGCGGGGCTCTCGGCCACGGCCGGCGCTGGGGCAGGTGCGGCGCTTGGTGTTGCCGCTGCAGGTACCGAAGTGGCTGGCGCTTGCGCAGCAGCGCCCACGGCGCCGGCGCCTTGGACAAAATCGCCCATGTAGGTGATGGTGGTTTTGGCCCGCAGTTGCTTGATGCTTTGGCCGACGGCCTCAGCGCCGCGCTGGTTGGCCAGGAACTGCTCGATGCGCGGCAGCGCGCTGGCCTCGGGTACCGGAGCCGATTGCGACGCCGCCACCCGAAGCACGTTGAAGCCTTGCGGGTTTTCGATCACCAGAGACTGGCCGTCTTTCAGGGCGTGCACCTTGGTCAGCAATTCAAGGGGGATCTGCTCCGCCGCCCGGGTGGCCGCGCCGCCGCCGAACTTGAGGTCTTTGCTCTTGAGGAAAGTGGCAACCTCTTCCATCGGTTTGCCGGCGGCGAGCAGTGCGCGCACTTGTTCTGCGACGGCGGCGCCCGCCGATGCGGGCAATTGCACTTCCTGCAGGTTGAAGACACGACGCTCGGCAAACAGGGCTGGGTGATCGGCGAAGTATTTTTTGGTTTCTTCGGCCGTCGGCTTGGGCAGGGCGCTGGTGACTTGCTGGATGTAAGCGCGGGCCAGCACTTCGCGCCGCGCCGCCTCGATCAGGGCCACCACCTCGGGCGTGCGGTTGAGCTTGCTCTCCACCGCCTGGTCCACCGCCAGTTGTTGGTCGATCAGCTTTTCCAACACTTCGCGGCGCAGGGTCTGCACGGCCTGGGGCGTGGCGCTGGCGGCATTGGTGCGGCTCAGCACCTGGTTGATCTGGTGCACCGAGATTTCTTCCGAGCCCACCTTGACCGCGACCTGGGTGGCAACCTTCTTGTCGTCCTTGTTGCCGCAGGCGGTGAGGGACACCGCAAGCAGGGCGGCAACGACCCATTTCCCGCTTGTCGCGACGCCTCGCCCGCTTGCACCGAGGCGTCCTCCGCTTGCGCCGAGGCCTCCACCGCTTGCACCGAGGCCTCCCCCGCTTGCACCGAGGCCTCCCCCGCTTGCACCGAGGCCTCCCCCGTTCGCCCTGAGCTTGTCGAAGGGTGTGGCGGCTTCGACAAGCTCAGCCCGAACGGAATTGGTTGCAGCCCGAGCGGCCAGGAAGCCAGCCCGAACGGAAATGATTGCAGCCCGAGCGGCCAGGACGCCAGCCCGAACGGAAATTTGTTTAGCGCGAACGGATGGAAAGCCGGCCGGAACCGACATGTGTGCAGCTCGCACGGAGTTCATGCTGTTGGACGCTTCAATGGATTGGGAATACATGGTTTTGCGAGTGTGAAATACGGGTGTCAGTAGGTCAGCTGCGCCGTGAGATTGATCATGTTGCTGTTGAAATCGAATCCCGCCAGGGTGGACGAACGCCTGGCATTTTGCAGCGATGCGCCGAGCGAAAGGTAGGTGGTGGGTTGCCAGTCGACCGACACGCTGGCGTCGCGCGTGGTGTCGCGACGCAGCAGGGTGACCAGACCGGTCGGCGTGCCGCGAAAGTCGCGCACGGCGTGGGCCAGTTGCACACGCATGGTGGCCTTGGGGCTGATCTGCCACACCGGGCCGATGGAAAAGCGGTCGGTTTGCGAGAAATTGAAGTCGGTCGTCTCGAAGCTGCCGAGTTCGCGCGTCCAGCCCGCGGCCAGGCCTACCTTGGCCGAGTACGCCCAATTGACTGTGGCGCCGCCGGTGGTTCCGCCGAAGTTGCGTTGCGGGTAGTGGGGGTACTTGCGGCTGCGGTAGCCGGCCCGGAAATCGGCCGACGTGTCGCGGCTGATGGCCCAGGTGGCTTGCAACTCGTTGTCGGTCTGGCTGAAGCGGTCGTCGTAAAAACCGGGGGAAGGGACGGTGCGGTTGGTGGTGTAGGTGCCGTCGGCGCTGCGCAGCGTGTAACCCGCCGAGCTGCCGGAGGGCAGCACATAACGCACGCTGCCGTCCAGAGTGGTCTGGCGGTAGTCTGCTTCAGAGGTCAGCACTTGGCTGTTTTTGAGTGCAGACTGCGTCAACCCGCCGAGCACGCGCCAGTTGGCGTCGAGCTCGTAGGTGCCATCGAGGCGGGTGCTGGTGTTGACGCGCTCGTTGCGCACGTTGAAACCACGGAAATCGGTGTAGTTGTTGAGGGTTTGCTCGCGTGAGCTGCTCAGGTTGCCGCGTAAATGCGGGGTGTAGCTCCAGCGCCACGCAGCGCGGTAATTGAACGCCGAAAAATCGAGGAAGCTGAAATTCTGGTACTTGTACCGGACCAGGCTGGCGTCGAGATCCAGTTGCTGCAGGCTGTAGGCCTTGTTGTAGTTGACGCCCAGCGTGGTGATGCCCACCGTTTCCGCCGCGGAGCTGCGGCCGATCAGGGCCAGGGTGTTTGCACTGGAGGGCAGGCGGAACAGGTTGCTGTCTTGCGCCAGAGTGGCAGCGGCGCGAAACCGGAGGTCTTGCCCGCCTTCCGCCCACACGCTACCCGCCGCGGCCAGGGAAATGGTCAACAGGGACAGTGAATGTCGGTGCGTCGGTGGCATGGCTCAATGCGCTTTTTCGTCCTTCAGGACCAGCCTGATCGTCTTGAGAATGATGTGGAGATCCAGCCGCAGCGACCAGTTCCGCAAATAGTCTAGATCGTAGTCGATGCGGCCCTGCATTTTGTCCAGCGTGACGGTCTCGCCACGGTACCCGTTCACCTGGGCCCAACCGGTGATTCCGGGCCGCACTTTGTGGCGCACCATGTAGCCTTTGATGAGTTTGCGGTACAGCTCGTTGTGCGCCACCGCGTGCGGGCGCGGGCCGACGATGCTCATGCGGCCTTGCAGCACGTTGACGAATTGGGGCAGCTCGTCCATCGAGGTGCGACGCATGAGCGCGCCCAGGGGCGTAATGCGCGAGTCGCCCTTTTCTGCCTGGCGGATGGTGGTACCGTCTTCCGTGACTGTCATGGAACGAAATTTGTATACCAGGATTTCTTCACCGTCGAGCCCGTAGCGGCGCTGCTTGAAGATCACCGGGCCGGGCGAGGTGAGTTTGACGGCGATCGCCAGCACAATCAGCAGGGGCAGGATCAGCACCAGGATCAACGCTGCCAATACGAAGTCGCTGACACGCTTGAGCACACCGTCCGCCCCGCGAAAGGGTGTCTCGCAGACGGAAATCACCGGCATGCCACAGACCGTGGCAGTGTGCCCCTGGATCAGGTCGGTGAAAAACATGTCCGGCACGAAATAAATGGAGGCGGTGGTGTCCTTGAGATCATCAAGCAATTGCAGGATGCGCGGTTGAGACGCCATGGGCAACGAAAGGTAGATGAGCTGCACATGGTTTTCGCGCACCAGGTTGGCCAGTTTGTCGAGCTTGCCCAGCAGCCGGTATTGGCCCTGCGACCCTAACCGGGCTTGCTCGCGGCTGTCCACGAACCCGAGCAACTCGACGCGCGAATAGGGTGCATCGTGGATGCGTGTCGCCAGCGCGGCGCCCTGTTCGTTCATTCCGACGATGATGGCGCGCTGAACAGGGCCCTGCAAACGCACCAGCCAGGGCGCTGCGCCGCGCAGCAGCAGCTGCATGCCGAATTCTGCCGAGGGCGCCACCCACAACCAGGCGACCAGGCTCTGCTGCGAGAACTCACGGACGTAACCCGTGGCAAAGCCGGTGAGCAGCAGCAGCCCGCCAGTCCAGAGCCAATTGACGCCGATGTCGAGCAGGACCCTGCCGATGTTGGATTCCAGGTGCGCCTGGCCCGGAAAGGTCAGCGCAAATACCAATACGGAAAGGATCAGGTAGGGCGGTGGCAGCTCACCGGCAAAGTAAAACGCGATGGCCCAGAGAGAAAAGACGTAGGTGCAGGGCCCGATGGAGGACTCGATGACACTGAGAAAATTGTCCTTGCCAATGGCCGTTTGGGCGGGCCGCTTGAGCAGGGAGGCAGCAGACAGCGCAGCATCAGTTTTGGACATTGCGGGCCAATGGCAAGAGCTTGCTGACCGCTTGAGCCCGGTTGCTCACGTTGAGCTTTTGAAACACCCGCTGCATGTGGTTCTTGACGGTAAACGCGCTGATCTTGAGGATCAGCGCGATCTCAAGGTTGGTCTTGCCCATGGAAACCCAGTGCAGGATTTCCGCTTCGCGTTGCGTGAGGTTGGACTCCGGTGGCGCTGCAGGTACCGAAGCAATAACCGCGCCTATCTGGCCGTTGCTTTGGCCGTTACTTTGGTGCGGCAGATGGGTAATCTGGCGCAGCGCCGTGTCGATGTAGGGTAGAACCAGCGCCATGGTGCTGCGTTCTGCCGCGCGAAATTTGTCTTTGGAGCTGAACGCGACGTACAGGCAGTCGTGGCTGCCGCGTTCGTCGATGATTCCATGCACCATGGCGCAGCTCATGATTTGCAGCGCCGCCCCGACCTCGGATTGCAGCCCGGAATTTTGCGTGAGGAAGCCGCTGTCGCCCGCATCCAGCGCAAAAGGCTTCTTGCCGAAGTGGACCCAGCGCTCGAACAGATTCAGCAGCAAGGGCGTGACCGTTTCGGCGTTGGAGTTGTGCGAGCGGACACCCGCCATCGGGGAAATGATGTCGTGGTGAATCTCGCCGCGTTGAAAATTTCCCCATGCGGCGATCAGGATGTCATGCGGCAGGTAACGCTGCATGT
>JAYVRP010000568.1:0-1721 GCA_043776215.1 Rhodoferax sp.
CGCGCACCAGGGCCCGCACCCGCTCCCACTGCGGGTGAAAACGCACCATGAAGGCCTCCATGATGTGCACCTGGCCGGCCACTTCACGCAGCGCCGCCGCTTCGCTGGCGGTAAGCGCCATTGGTTTTTCGCACAACACGTGTTTGCCGGCCCGTGCCGCCTGCAGCGTCAGGGCCACATGTTGCTCATTGGGCAGGGGGTTGTAGATGGCCTCGATAGCGGCGTCGGCGAACAGCTCCTCATAACTTCCATACGCCCTGGGGATACCCAGGGCGGCTGCAGTTTCCCGGGCACGCGTCAGCGAGCGTGAAGCCAACGCCTGGACATCGCAGTGCTGCGCCGCCTGCATCGCGGGGATGACTTTTTCACGTCCGATCTTGGCCGTGCCGAGGATGCCCCAGGCTACTTTTTTCATGCGGGTTCCTGTTCTGACAGTGTGGCGCTGTGCCGGTGTTGGAGGGGACGCAAAAAACGGTGCCAGGCGGCTGCTGCGGCCCCCACGGCAGCGGCCTGCTCACCATATCGGGCTGCGCGCATGACAGGTACCGGCACACCTGCGCTGTGCGCATAGTGTGCCGCTGTCCGCGTCGCCGTGGCAAGCAGTGATGGATGCGCGCTGCAGGACGAGCCACCGACCACGACCACGCGCGGGTTGAACATCACGTCCAGGTTCTGGATCAGCACGCCCAGGGCCCGGCCGGCCCGGTCGACGCCCTGGGCTGTGACCAAGGCGCGCGCGCCGATGAAGGTCTCCGCGCAGCCACGCCGCCCGCACGAGCACAAGGCGCCGTCCACCTGCAGAATACTGTGGCCAATTTCCCCGACCATGCCGCGCGCACCCGAAAACAGATGGTCATTGAGCACGATGCCCGCCCCCACACCCACGTCGCAATTCACGAAGATGAGCGGGTCGGCACCGGCGCCGTCGGCAAACTCGTATTCACCCAGCGCCGCGGCATCGGCGTCATTGTGCAGGTGCAGTCCTGTTGCGGGGACTCCGGCCTGCCCGAGCGCCTGCGTCAGCCATGCCAGGACCGGCAGGTCGCGCCACCCGAGGTTGGGCGCGAACCGCACCAGGCCGGCGGCATCATCAATGGCGCCCGGCAGGCACACGCCCACACCGGACAACACCAGGCCCTGGCCCGAGGCTGTGTGCCACGCCTGGCGCACCAGGTCGGCGGCCTGTGTGCACACCTGCCGGGCGTCCAGGCCGTGCAGGGGCACCACGAGGGTGTCGCGCACCTCTCCGGTGAGTGACACCGAGACGACGCGCAACTGCTGCACGCCGATCTCCACGCCGAGCAGCACACGCACCTGCTGCTGGATACACAAGGGCATGGACGGCCGACCCAGCCGCTCCGTGGCCATCGGCGCGCTCGCCTCGCTGAGCCAGTGTTGGTCGAGCAGTTCGCGAACCAGCGCACTGACGGTGGATTTCGTCAAGCCGCTCAGTTGAGACAGGCGGGCGCGCGACAAGCCGGGTTGCGAACGCAGCAACTGCAACAAGACGCTGCGGTTGATGCGATTGACCAGTTGCTGGTCGCCGGTGGTGCGGCTGCGACCGGCCGTTTCGGCGCAAGCTGCGGCTGTCATCGCTCTGCGCAAGGACCGGAACGCGTCACGCGGCCTGCCGCTGGCTTTGCGCCTTGCCCTCGGGCTTTTTGCCGGCGATGATCATGCCCAGCACTTCGTCTTCGGTGACATCGGCGGTCTTGTAGGTC
>JAYVRP010000569.1:0-1720 GCA_043776215.1 Rhodoferax sp.
GATCTCGTCGGGCGCCCCTGCGGACACGAATTCGCCCATGACTTTGCGGCCCAGGTGCCGCGGGTCCTTGATCTGGCTCCACAACTTGCCGTCGGAAAACGTACCGGCCCCACCTTCACCGAACTGGACATTCGACTCGGGGTTCAGCACCCCGTTGCGCCACAGGCCCCAGGTGTCCTTGGTACGCTCGCGCACCCTGCGTCCGCGCTCCAGCACGATCGGCTTCAAACCCATCTGGGCCAGCAACAAGGCCGCGAATATGCCGCAGGGCCCGAACCCCACGACCACCGGCCGGGAGTCGCCCCGCGAGGCCCAGTCGGCAGGCGTCTGGCATGGTGGGGCATACGCCATGTCGGGCGACGCTTGCACGTGTGGCACACCCGCCAGTCGCTCCAGCACCGTATGCGCCAATGTGGCACTCGACAGCATCACATCGACGACATAAACCCGCAGCAAGTTCGCCTTGCGGGCGTCCACACTGCGTTTGAATACCTGGATGCGAGCGATGTCCGCAGCGCCGACAGCCAGGGTCCGCCGGACAAGATGGTCCAGGTCGGCTGCGCAATGGTCGAGCGGCAGTTGGAGTTCAGACAGGCGGATCATGTGCAACTGCCGCGCCTAGGACACCTTGCCAACCATGGCGGCTCTTCAGGCCGGCAGGAAACCTTCAATCGACAAGTAGCGCTCTCCGGTGTCGTAGTTGAAACCCAGAACCCTGGAGCCTGCCGGCAAATCGGGAAGTTTTTGTGCAATGGCAGCCAGCGTGGCCCCCGACGAGATTCCCACCAGCATGCCTTCTTCGCGGGCGCAGCGCCGGGCCATTTCACGTGCCGGTTCGGCGTCCACCTGGATGACGCCATCGAGCAAGGCCTGGCGCAGGTTGGCCGGTATGAAACCAGCCCCGATGCCCTGGATAGGGTGGGGTGCGGGCGCACCACCCGAAAGCACCGGTGATGCGAGCGGCTCCACCGCGAACACCTTGAGTTGCGGCCAACGGGCCTTCAGCACCTGGGCACACCCCGTCAAGTGTCCGCCGGTACCGACACCCGTGACGAGGGCGTCCAGGCCCTGCGGGAAATCTGCAAGTATCTCTTGGGCTGTTGTGCGCGCATGGGCATCGATGTTTGCCGGATTCTCGAACTGCTGCGGCATCCATGCGTCGGGCGTTGCCGCCACCAGTTCCATGGCCCGTGCAATGGAGCCCTTCATGCCCTTTTCGCGTGGCGTCAGCTCGAAACTTGCTCCGTAGGCCAGCATCAAGCGGCGGCGCTCGACGGACATGCTGTCCGGCATCACCAAAATCAGCGTGTAGCCCTTGACCGCCGCCACCATGGCAAGCCCGACTCCGGTATTGCCGGAGGTCGGCTCGATGATGGTGGCCCCGGGCTTGAGCGCCCCGCTCTTCTCGGCGGCCTCGACCATCGACAGGGCAATACGATCCTTGATGGACCCACCCGGATTGCTGCGCTCGGACTTGATCCAGACCTGATGGCCACTGCCAAACAGGCGATTGATCCGAACATGGGGGGTATTGCCAATGGTTTGCAGAATGTTGTCGGCTTTCATCGGTGCTTCTCCTCTGGTTTGTGACGCTGCATTGTCTCAGCAGTGGATAATCCGCAGTGTGAAGCCCACCAGACTGTCGCTGGTGCAAGCCGCAAGGCCGACGCTTTGGCGTCGGGTGGAAACACCGCACTGGAGGAACGTCCGGACTGCGCAG
>JAYVRP010000570.1:0-1719 GCA_043776215.1 Rhodoferax sp.
CGAATCGGTTTGGCCACCGGCATGGCGGAGATGGCGCGCTTGACATGCGGTTTGTCCTCGATCTGCAGGCCCTTGGCCAGTTGATCATCCACCAGCTTCTGCAAGGTGACGGAATCCAGGAACTCAACCATGCGTACATTGAGCGACGCCCACAGGTCATGGGTCATGCACCGCGCGCCCTCGCCCAGACAGTTCTCCTTGCCGGCGCACTGCGTGGCATCGATCGGCTCGTCCACCGAAACGATGATGTCGGCGACGGTGATTTCGGAGGCCTTGCGGGCCAGTGTGTAACCGCCACCTGGGCCCCGGGTGGACTCCACCAGTTCATGACGGCGCAGTTTGCCGAACAGTTGTTCCAGGTAAGACAGGGAAATCTGCTGGCGCTGGCTGATCGCCGCCAGCGTGACCGGGCCATTGCTCTGGCGCAGACCCAGATCGATCATCGCGGTTACCGCGAACCTGCCCTTGGTTGTAAGTCGCATCGCAAACTCCTTCAGCATGGTTGGTTGGGTTGTCAAACTGCCCATCGGCTTGGTGGGCCTGCTGGCATCGGTTCACTGCTTCGAGGCTTTGGGCCCCAGAAGCACGGAAGCTTTTTCGACCAGTTGTTGACTATTTAGTTCAAGTATAACTAGAAACCTACGAATTTGCTCGGGTAAGTAGACCGGTCAGTCACAAATTCCTTCGGCTGCCCGCCGGGCCAATGGGAACCACGTTATCCGCTCCCGCTGCGCCGAAGGCCCGCTGTTTCAATATCCCCAGTTGGTCACGCACCTTGGCGGCTTGCTCGAACGCCAGGTTTCGGGCGTGTTCCAGCATCAGTTTCTCGAGGCGCTTGATCTCGCGGCCAATGTCCTTCTCGCTCATGTCCTCAACCTTGGCACGCTGCATCGCATCCTGCTCAAGCTTTTCCATCTCGCGCCCGGCCTTTTCGCTGTAGACCCCGTCGATCAGGTCACGCACATTTTTGACGATGCTGCGCGGCGTGATCCCCTCGGCCAGGTTGTGGGCCACCTGCCGCTCACGGCGACGCCGGGTTTCGCCAATGGCGCGCTCCATGGAGTCGGTCATCCGGTCGGCATACAGTATGGCCCGCCCGCCCAGGTTGCGCGCGGCACGCCCGATGGTCTGGATCAGACTGCGCTCAGAGCGCAGGAAGCCTTCCTTGTCGGCGTCGAGAATGGCCACCAGGGAGACTTCGGGAATATCCAGGCCTTCGCGCAGCAGGTTGATGCCCACCAGCACATCGAACACACCCAACCGCAGATCACGCAGGATCTCCACGCGTTCCACCGTATCCACATCGCTGTGCAGGTACCGGACCTTGACACCGTTGTCGGTCAGGTAGTCGGTCAACTGTTCTGCCATGCGTTTGGTCAGGGTGGTGATCAGGACCCGCTCGTGGCGCTCGACACGGATGCGGATTTCCTGCAGCACGTCATCGACCTGGTGGGTTGCCGGGCGCACCTCCACTTCGGGGTCGACCAGACCTGTCGGGCGCACCAATTGCTCCACCACCTGACCCGCATGGTCCTTCTCCCACTGGGCCGGTGTGGCGGACACAAAGATGGCCTGTCGCATCCGGGTCTGGAATTCGTCGAACTTCAGGGGCCGGTTGTCAAGCGCGCTGGGCAAGCGGAAACCATACTCCACCAAGGTCGTCTTGCGGGACCGGTCGCCGTTGTACATGCCACCGAACTGGCCGATCAGCACATGCGA
>JAYVRP010000571.1:0-1717 GCA_043776215.1 Rhodoferax sp.
CGAATCAGGTTCTCACACTGCGCCTGTGTCATGTACCGCGGCACCGGATACCCCGTGTGGGCCTCCTTGCAGGCGGCCTTGGCCAGGGCTGGAATGTCGCCCTCGCGCAGGGCGTCCAGAGACGTCGGAATACCCACCTCGCGCAACAACCGGTCCACACCAGAGAGGAACTTCATCGCCAGCTCGTCGTCACCCTCGCCGGGTTTGCCCAGATGCGCATGCACCGCCAGCTGCGCGAGGCGTTCGGTGATCGCTGGTGCCGAATAGTTCAACACGTGGGGCAACATGATCGCGTTGGCCAGCCCGTGTGCCGTGTGGTACTTGCCGCCGAACTGGTGCGCGATGGCATGTACATAACCCACGTTGGCCCGCGTGAACGCGATTCCGGCGTAGGTGGAGGCCAGCGCCATCGGCTCGCGCGCCACCAGGTTCTGGCCGTCGCGGCAGGCGGTGGGCAGGTTGGCGAAGATCAGACCGACTGCCGACAGCGCCATGCCATCGGTGGAGGGCGTGGCCCAGTTGCCCACATAGGCCTCGATCGCATGTGTCAGCGCGTCGATACCGGTGGCGGCCGTGATGTGGGGTGGCAACCCGGTCATGAGTGTCGGGTCCAGCGCCGCCATCTTCGGCACCAGGCGCGTGTCCACGATGACCAGCTTGCTCTCGTGTTCCGGGTCGGCGATCACCGCAGCCACCGTGACCTCGCTTCCGGTACCGGCGGTGGTGGGCACGGCATAAATCGGCACCGGATTGCGCCGGCCCTTGAAGTACCCCGCCAGGCTGCGCAGTGACTTCCCCGGGTTGGTGGCCGACACGGCAATGGCCTTGGCCGCGTCCATCGAGGAGCCGCCGCCAAAAGCCACGATGGCGTCGCAGTCGTGCGCGCGATAAAACGCGATGCCACGCTCGACCAGTGGAATCGGTGCGTCAGGGGTGATCTCGTCGAACACCACATACGCGGTGCCACCGACGTCCAGCGCATCGGTGAGGTCCTTGAGCAGGCCCAGCCGGGCCGTGAACCCCCCGGTGACGATGAGGATCTTGCGATGGCCGAAACCTGCCACGGCACGCCCCAGGCGGCCACTCGACCCTGGGCCCACCAGCAGCGTCGGTTGCGGGATCGGAAGGAATCGCGTCACCATGCCGGCACCCTTCATCAGCGCGGCCAGGCCCGCGGCGCGCGTGGAATCTGGCAGGAAGTCGAGGTTCACGTTGGTGTCTCCGATGGTGACGAACCTGGATTATGGCTGGCGCGCTTGTCGGGAATGCAGGCCATGCGGTTTTCAGGGCTGCTCCCTCGGTCAACGGCAGGCCCGCGTCCGGAGTTCGGCTTCAAGTCCGACAGCGCCAGCGCCAGCGCCATAGAGCCACAATGCTTTTCACATAGTCCATTTTCCATTCGGGCTGCGCCTGTCGGTCCCTGTGCACTTTCCGTTCGGGCTGAGCTTGTCGAAGCCACCTGCCCAGAGCCTGTCGAAGGGCTCAGGGCCAAAGGCCTTAAGGGATCCGCATGGCATTTAGCCATTGCGCGTCGCTCGCGACGGCACCTCCATGCCCGTGGCCAGGTTTCTGTCAGCGGGCGTTTCTTGCCCGTCCAAAATCTTCGGATACCATCGCGGCACTTTCAGCGGATTGACGTTGCCTTGGGCCAGTATGACTAGCGAGAACCACCACACCCGAGGCCTGCGCGAGTTGTTGCTTCAGCTCGGGCAGTGGG
>JAYVRP010000572.1:0-5471 GCA_043776215.1 Rhodoferax sp.
AACGAATAGCGTTTATCCGTCGCGCGTCCGGGCCGGAAGAAACCAAAGACACCTCCTGCGACGGATAAACCGTGTTGGACTGAACCGCCGCAGTGGCGCGACGAGTTACAGGGGACTGTAAGTTTGGCGCACGGCAAGCGCGGCAGTTTTTGGTGGGCTTGCCGTGATCACGATGGCCGATGGTGGCGGATGCGTCCCAACCAAGGCGCGCCAGCGTATTCGGCGTGCGTGAATCCGGGCGCATGCATCGCTGCATTGGCGCCAGACAGGCAGGGCGGACCCCGACGCCATCGCGCCGTGACGATCTCCTTGACACCCAAGCCACCCCGTCATGGCGGCCCTGTGCTGTGCGGTGAGACGTTGTCAGGCGCACCCGGTGCGGGCAAAGTCCTGCACCCTTTGAGCGTTTCCACCAACCGCAGCCTGCCCGGCGCGCAACACGGACACTGGGCGGCGTCCAGGCGCCTCGGTCGCTACGGTCGCGCTGGCCCTGTCGCCGCAGGGCACTGCAATGTCACCCGGCGACATCCGAATCGAGCTGCGCCGAGGCGCCACGGCCATGAGCATCCACTGGCCGGTGCACAGCAGCGCTGATTGCGCGGCCTGGCTGCGTGAGTGTGATCGGTCAGTTCCTCGGTTTTCTGGCTCGCGACATGTCGTCGTCAGACCGGATTCCCGCCCTCACGCTGCGAGCGCTCGACCATAGAAACCGATCTGCTCGGCGCCGGTCATGGTGACGCCCGGCCGGTCGAAGAAGGCAAAGATCGCGACGATGCGTTCCCGGGGTCCCTGGATGGGTACGACGCGGTGCAGCGTGTTGACGCCGCGAAAGACATTCAACGCACCGGGCAGCAGGCGCGCCTGCTTCACCGCAGGGTCCTCGCCGCGCAGCAGCGCAGCCACGCCGCCATGGTTGGGCGCCTCGGCGCTGCGCAGGTTGCTGCGGTATTGCAGCTCTCCGCCAGCTTGGGGCGCCTGGAGCAGGATGGTGGTCGTGAACTCCGAGCGGTCGAAGTGCCAGTTCAGCGCCTCGCCCGCCCGGCAGGCCTGAACGTTGACCCGTGCCATCGGATCGTCCATCCGGTAGAGCACCGCTTTGCCCATGGCGGCGGCCAGGAAGTCCGCAAACGGCTGCCACTCATAGAGATCGATCACCGGATTGCCCTTCAACTGATCGGCGCACAATGTGTGGTTGACCGTCTCTACCGGCGTCAGAGCCGGGTGGTCCGGCGGCAGGCCGTCGATCGTGTCCCGAAAGTAAACGTTGTGCCTTCGGGCGTGGCGGAACGACTCGGTCGCCATCGCCGGCCCTGCGGCTTCGGCAGCCGCCTGGGTTACAGCCGGAAGCAGGAAGCCCGGCAGGTCGAACATGCCGTCGGCCGCCAGGCGTCTACGGCAATCGGCCACCAAACTGGCATAGGTCGGGCTGTCCGGGTGGTGGATCGGATAGGTCTGCAGATTGATCAAATGGTCCATGGCGCATCGCTTTCAACGTAGACGAGCGCACAGTATCGGCCGCCTGCATCCAGGGCCGCAAGCGAGATTCTCTTGGTCAGGACAAGTTTTTCTTTTGTCTCGGACTTAGAATTCCGGGCAACGCTATGGTCAGCCGCCTGCCCCTGAACGCCATGCAAGCCTTCGAGGCTGCAGCACGCCGCGGCAGCTTTTCTGCGGCAGCCGAGGACCTGGCGGTGACGGCCGCGGCCATCAGCCAGCATGTGCGGCAGCTCGAGGCCCGTTTCGGCAAGCAGTTGTTCATGCGCCACCCCCACGGCGTGGAACTGAGCGATGCCGGGCGTGAGCTCTTCCTGCGGGTTTCGGGGGCCTTCACTGAGCTGTCGCAGGCGGCGGCTCACCTCAAGACCGCCGCAACGCGGCCGCGCGCTGTCATTTCGGTCATCGCCTCCGTAGACGAGTTGTGGCTGCTGCCTCGCCTGGCCGAACTGGGCGACACGGCCGGCATCCAGATCATTGAAGACCTTCGGGACCCGATCGACTTCGGGGCGCGCGACGTGGACCTGCGCATCACCTATGGTGCCCTGGCGTATCCCCAGCACGCGGTGGATGTGCTGTTTCACGACCGGATGCTGCCGGTGGCCGCGCCCGCAGTGGCCGCAGCATGGCCCGATGGCGCAGTCGCGCTTCAAGATGGGCAATTGATCCACACGGTCTGGGGGCCGACCTACGGTCATCCGCAGTCCTGGGCGCATTGGCATGAATCCCTCGGCAGCGCCCATCGGCCTGATGTCGGTCGGGGTCTGGCGGTCGAGCGTCTGGGCCTGGCGGCGGCCGCCGCGCGCCAGGGACTGGGCGCGGCGTTGCTGCCCGAAACCCTCGCCGCCGCCGACCTGGCCCGTGGCAGCCTGGTGGCGGTCGGCCCCGCTGCGGCCAGGATGCCGCAGCCCTATGTCATCGTGCGCCGACCGGGCCCGCGCCAACGGCCGGCCGCAGAATCCATCTGGCGGCACCTGTTGGCCAAGTCGCCGCATGGCCGGTGAGACCGACCATGCAGTCGAAGCCGCATGGGACGCCGAAATCTGCCTACGCATTGCCGAGATCGATGCGGGGACGGCAAAGTTGATCTCCGCAGAAGAGGCGTTTGCCCAGGCCAGAACTCCTCAGTAGATCAGCCCTGAGCGGTCAAGTCCGTCCCGGCAGGCCCAAAAACATGCAGTTTGAAAATCTATTACCGCGCTCGCCGGGCTACTACAGCGGCGCCCCCAAAGGGCAGTGGTATACGCCGCGCCGGAGACGCTGCGCGAGTGTTACCGGCTGGCCCTCGACCCGCTGGCACTGAAGGATGTCCGCGTGTGGGGCAACGTGCTGACCGGCCAGGTGCATCCGGCGCCGCCGGTGTCGGCGGTGTAGTCCGGCTCGTTGCGCCGTCGCTCAGACTGCGGTTTCGACCGATCCGAACAACGCGACCCGGTTGCGGCCGAGGCTCTTGGCCCGGTACATCGCCAGGTCCGCATTCTTCTGCAATTGCGCCTCGTCCACGGCATCGTCGGGATAGATCGCGATACCCGCGCTGGACGACACCAGAACGCGGTGCTCGCCGTCCAGGTCGAAGGGCCGGCCCAGTGCGGCCCGGATTTTTTCGGCCACCAGCAACGCGTCCTGCGCGTCGTTGATGTGGGGCAGCAGCACCATGAATTCGTCGCCGCCGATCCGCGCGACGGTGTCGGTCTCGCGCACACATTCCAGGATTCGCAGCGCCACGGCCTGCAGCAGCAGATCGCCGTAGGCGTGCCCCAGCGTGTCGTTGACCGGCTTGAAGCGATCCAGATCCAGAAACATCAGGCCCACGCGGCGCTGGTCGCGCTTGGATCGCGCGATGGCCTGCTGGAGCCGGTCCGCCAGCAGGGCCCGGTTGGGCAGGTGGGTCAGGGGATCGTGCTGGGCCAGATGCGCGAGTTGCAGCTCCGCCTGTTTGCGTGCGCTGATGTCGCGCACCACGCCGACGAAACACGAGTGGCCGCCGAAACCGGCCGAGCGCGCCGATACGATGCCGACGAAGGTCGTGGCGCGCCGGGTCAGGAGCACCGCCTCCATGTTGTCGCAGGATCCCTGTTGCGCCAGGGCATCGACGATGCGCTGTTGCTCCAGGGGATCCTTCCACAGCTTCATGCTGTCCAGGGCCTGACCGACCAGTTCGGCGCGCGGGTATCCTGTCATTGTGCAGAAGCCGTCGTTGACGCTCATGATCTCGCGGTTGTCACGGCGCGCGATCAGCACGCCATCCGGGCTGGTGTTGAAGATCAGCTCGAAATGGTTTTTCGCCTCCCGCAATTCGGCGGTCATGCGGGTGGCTATCCGAAGCAGGCGGGCGCGCCCGGTCAGCAACACCCAGGTGAACAGGCCCAGCAGCAGGCTCAGCGCCAGACCGGCGGTCGCGATGATCCGGGAAGCCTGCTGGCCCGCAGCAACTGCAGTCGCGCTGTTGGGGCGCAGAGCCAGAGCCCAGCTTCGCCCTCCGACCACCAAGTACTCGGCTGTCCAGCCGGCGAGCGCATCGCTGGTTCGCTGTGCGCCGGAGGAGTCGAAGAGCAGGGTCTCGGGCGTCATCTGCACCCCGTCGTACAGCCGGATGTCGTTGCCCCGGGCCCACTCGCCGTGGATGCTGGCGACCAGTTCACGAGCGCGGATCGGGGCGATGAGCCAGGACACGATGCTGGCCTGTCGCGCCGCTGCCGACTGCGGCTGCGAGCCATCGGCAAAGATCGGCAGGAACATCACGAAACCGGGCTGCGGCGGTGAACCGTCCGCCGACGCGAGTTCGGTCTTTCCCGAGATGGCCGGAAGCCCCGAATCGCGACTGGTCTGCATGGCCACACGCAGCACAGGGTCCGCGTGCAGATCGGTGCCGACCCAGCGCTGGTTGCGCGCGGATCGCGGTTCGATCTGGACGACCGGCGCAAACAGGTCTCGGTCGGCGGCTCCAGGCGGCTTGGACAGGGCTGGCGGTTCAGGACGTACTTGGTAAGTGCCAAGGCCTGCGCGGCGTTGCGCAGCGACATGCGCATCCATTTGCGCGGCGGTCACGAGTTCGGCAATACCGATGCCCTCCAGTCCGGCGAAATTGGCGTCCAGCTGCAGGGTCTTCACGAACTGCTCGAACATCTCGCGCCCGGGTTCGCCCGGCAGGTGCAGCAGTCCCTGCGTGGCGCGCAGCAGTTGCTCGTCCGCCCGCAGGCGCTGCTCAATGTTGTGGGTGACTTCGCGCAGGGCCGTGTCCAGCTCGAGTCGCCGGGCAAGCTCTGTATGGCGGATTTCCTGCTGCCACAATAGGAAACTCAGGCTCGCTGCGGCCAGGAAGACACCCAGGGCGATCAGATGGCGGTAGAGGAGCGTCACGTGGCGGCGTCAGAACGCGGTCATCGACCGGGCCAGCTCGGGGCTGAAATACTTCTCGAAGATGCGCAGCATGGTGCCGTCGGCCCGCATCGCCTGCACCAGCGCCTGCCACTTCGCCTGTTCCGCAGCGCTCAGGGACTTCTTCGACATGATCACCCCATGCGGTACCGCGCCGTCGCCGCTTTCGACGATGGTGGTGATGTCGCGGATCGCCCGGCCCGCGACCTGGGAGTAGTCGAAGGGCTCGATGATCATGCCCTGGATACGGTTCAAGGCGAGGATCTCGTAGAGCGGCTCCAGCCCGGACGCGTAGGTGACCCGATTCAGCGCCGTCAACCGGTCGACAAACTGGTTGGTCGTGGGACCGTAGCGAAAGCCGCGAATCACGCCGACTTGCAGTCCGGCGCTGTTTTCGAAGTCGGATAATCGGTGGGCCCTGGCATCGTTGCGCACCAGCAGGTAGTACTTGTTGGAGAAGTACCAGGCAAAACCGGCGAATTTGTCGCGCGCCTCGTTGGTGATCCCGGACAGGCTGAAGTCCAGCGCGCCGGATTCGATCATCTCCCATATCCTGGCCCTCGGCATGACACTGATGCTGATCCTGCAACCGCTGCGCC
>JAYVRP010000573.1:0-1714 GCA_043776215.1 Rhodoferax sp.
GACCAGCCCTTGGGTGATGGCGCGACGATGACGGCGTTGCGGCCCTTGAGCGCATTGATGATCTTGTTGGCGGGGGTTGCACCCGGGTTGGTGGACGGCGTGACTGCACACACCACCCCCACCGGCCGGGCAATTTCGGTCAGGCCCCTGGCCGCATCCTCGGCAATGACGCCCACGGAGCGTGCGCCTTGCAAGTCACGCAGCAGGCCGAAGGTCTTGCGGTGGTTCTTGCGCACCTTGTCCTCGACATTGCCGATACCGGTGTCGGCCACCGCCAGTTCGGCAAGTTCGCGATTGCGCCCGGGCTCCATGATGGCCCAGCCGGCAGCGGCCACGAGCTCATCCACGCGGGCCTGGTCATAAGCTTCGGCGATGCGCTGCGCGACACGCGCGCGCTGCACCAACTCGCTTACCAGGGTGTCGACACCCCTTGCTGCGGCATCCATGTCAGTCTGCCTTGATGTTGGCGTCTTTGGCCAGTTTGGCCCACTTGGGCAACTCGGCGGCCACGGTCTTGCCCAACGCCTCGGGTGTGCCGCCCACCCCCTCCGCACCCTGTGCCAGCAGTTTCTCGCGGATGGCGGGCTCGGCAACCACCGTGTTGAGTGCCTTGTTGAGCCGGTCGATGACCGCCTTGGGCGTCTTGGCGGGAACAAACATGGCGTACCAGGAGTCGACTTCGAAATCGGCGATGCCGGCCTCCTGCAGCGTCGGAACATCCGGAAAGGCCGCGCTGCGCTTCTGCGTCGAGACGCCCAGCGCCTTGAGTTTGCCGGCTTTCACGAACTGCGCCGCGGCAGGAATCGACACCCACAACAGCGGCACCTGCCCGCCGATCACATCGGTCACGGCCGGCCCGCCCCCGCGGTAGGGGATGTGGATCATCTGGGTGCCAGTGCGCAGCTTGAGCAGTTCACCTGCCAGGTGCCCTGGCGACCCGTTGCCGACGGAGGCGTACGCCAAGGTTCCCGGCTTGGCCTTGGCCAGCGCCACCAGCTCGGCAATCGTGTTGGCGGGCAGTTGCGGGTTGGCCACCAGAATCTGCGGCAGCGAGGCGACGGTACCCACGGGCTCGAAATCCTTCACCGTGTCGAACGACAACTTGGGGAAGATGGCCGGGTTGATGGTGTGTGAACTCAGCGTGAACAACACGGTGTACCCGTCGGGTGCCGCGCGGGCCGCGATTTCGGTACCCACGGAGCCGCCGGCCCCACCCTTGTTGTCGATCAGGATGGGCTGACCGAGCGCGGCCTGGAACCGCTCCTGCACGATACGCGCGATCACGTCAGTACCACCTCCGGGCGGATACGGAACCACAAACTTGACAGGCTTGTCCGGATAGGTGCCCGATTGCGCCTGGGCTGCCCAGGGCGCCGCAAGTGCCATGGCGGCAAGAGCCGCAGCGGCAAAACGGCGACGCGAGGTGGAAGTCATCATGTCTGGCTCCTTCGGGGTGTGTGGTGGAGTGGAGAAGATTGAACAGCGACGGGTCGAAAACCGAGCGTCTGGCTGGCGGCGCAGGCGCAAGCCGCCACCTGCTCGCCCAGGGCACGCGCCTGGGTGCGGGAAAAACGGATGGAAGGCACACTCATGCCCACCGCGGCCACTGGCTGGCCCCGGGCATCGAACACGGGCGCACCCACACCGCAAACCCCGAGGCGCCATTCCTCGCGGTTCTCGGCCCAGCCACGTGTGCGCGTGCGCAACAGGTCGG